>RXOA01000114.1 GCA_003979035.1 Candidatus Bipolaricaulota bacterium | reverse complement strand
GTCGTGCCCGGAAACCACACTCTCGTCAACCAACTGAATGACGGATCGGGTCGCGAGGATGCCGGCGAGGCTGTCCCGAATCGATGAGGCTCGAACATCGGCCGTGGAGTCGCTCAGAACAATCGCCGGCTGAGAGTGGTCCGCGACCTCGCATTGGAGCAAGGTGATCCGCGAGCGCTCCTGTGCGTTGACGGCGCTCAACCCGTTGTCCGAGATGGCGGTCTGCTCCGCCGAGACTTGCGAGAAGGATTGCCAGATGCCATCGAGTCCATTGCCCACCACTTCACAGGTGTCGAGACCGGCGCCGGATGATGTGGCCGAGATCCCGTAGCCGGCGTTGTGATTGAACAGCACGCCGTCCGCGTTCAATGAAGCATTGGATAGCTGAACCCCGCTGCCGCGGTTCTCCTTCACCGAACCTCCGTCCATGGCGATCACGGAGTTGGTGGCGGTCATTCCGATGCTCTGATTCCGGTCGATGTTGGAGTCCGAAACAGCGGCGGCGGCATTGACGAGCACCAGCCCCTCCTGGGACTGGTCGGTGACGGAGCACGTGACGAACGATCCTGTCGAGTCCTGCAGACCTACTCCTTGCTGCAGGTTGTTCTCGATTCGGCACGAGGCGAAATCCCCTGTGGAATTCAGCAACGAGGCTCCGTTGAGAACATTCCGAGCAAGAAGGCAATCCTCCATCACCAAGGTTGACACTTCGGCGAATACGCCATGTTGGAGATTGTCGATGATGTCACTTGCGAGGAAGTCGCCGGCACTGTTCTCGAGGGCGACGCCATCTTCAGGGTGTGATGATAGAACGGTCTCCGTGACCGTCGCACTGGAGTTGTTGATGCCGGAGATTCCGTGGATGCCGTTGGAATCGATGGAACAGCGGGCGATTTCCGCCACGGCATTGTCAAGAAGAACACCGTTGAGAACGTTGCCTGCCACGGTGCTGTCCGCGAGCGACAAGCGCGACTGCAGCTCGTACACGCCCTGTTCGCCGTTGTCGAGGATGTCGCAGTCGGACACGAAGGCGAAGCTTCCGGCGAGATCGAGTCCATTGCCGGTCTGATCGGCGACAAGCGTTCTCTCGACTCTTGCTTCTGCGTCGATGAGCTGGACGCCGTGGAGGCCGTTTGATCGGACTTCGGCGTCATAGATCTCGACCGAGCTGGCCTCTTCGCCGAGGATCCCTGACGCCCCGTTGGACAAGAAAGTGGATCCATTCCGCACAACCAGAATCGACTCCGCTGTGGCGTAGGCTCCGTGCACGGCGTTGTCGGAGACATTGCTGGCATCGACGGTGGCCGAGGCGGCGAAGAGCGACAGACCGTGGTTCCCGTTGCCGACGATCTGGGATGCTTCACTCACAAGCACCGCGGCCTGATCGTTCGCCGTGATGCCATTCGCCGCGTTGTCCTGGATCTGCGCCCCCCGGACGTCGGCCGTGGCAACGCCCACGACCCGCACGCCATCGCGGACGTTGATCTGCACGGTGGCGCCGCGGACCTCCGCGGTTGCCTCCTGGATCAGCACCCCATCTTCGCCGTTGGCTTGAACAAGGGCGCCTTCGGCGATCAACGCCGTGCTCCCCGGCAAGACGAGGATCCCGCTCTTGCCGTTTTCGCCGATCTCGCCTCCGGCGACGGAGAGCGTCGACGCGTCCACGCGAACTCCGTTGGCCAGATTGGCCAACACGGTGGCGCCGGTGAGGGTGGCTTGCGCCCCGTTCAGGAGATCGATGCCGCTTTCCCCATTGCCGGCTATGTTGGAATCCGAGACCGTGCCACGGGTTGCATCCAGGATGAGCCCGGCAAGGGTGTTCCCAATGATCTGAGAGTCGTTGCGAATGGTGACGGCGGATTCATGGATCACGACCACGCCGTATTCGCCCTGCGACGAAATGGTCGAGCCGCTGATTTCCACCGTGCTTGACTCATCCACCACGACTCCGGTGCCCGCATTCTCGGTCACGAGGCTGTTGCGAATGCTTCCCTGCGACTGGCGATAGACGATGCCGATGTCTTCGTGATCGCGAACTTCAGCGCCATCGACAACGAGCGTGGCTCGCTCGGCGACGATGCCGGGACCGAGATTCGCCGTCACCAGGGCCGTGCCTTGCAGGGTGAACGATGCGTTGGTGACGAGCACGCCGCCGAGTCTGTTCTCACGGATCTGCGTGATGCCGGCCCCCTCTTCGAAGTCGACGGTGGCTTCACCGTCAATGAGCAGTCCGTAGCCGAGGTTGCCCGAGAATGTCGACGATTCGAGGTGCGCGATGGCGGACTGAACCCGAAGTCCGCCACTGAAATTCCGCTGCACTTGTGTGTCGATCAGGGTAATCTCGGCTTCATCGGGATTGGTGGGATCCCCAATCAACTCGACTCCCCACGCTCCATTGTCGATGACCGAGCAACCCTCCAGGGTGTAGTCGTATCCCGTGATGCCTGATGTCACGTTTTGTTGGAGGATGCACTCACGAATGACGATGTCTGTTCCGCCGCTTCGCACGTCGATTCCGACCGAGCCGCTCTGTATGGTCAGGCCTTCAATCGTGATGTCTCTGCAGTTGATCAACTCGATCACCGGATCGGAGACCCGCCGCCCTTGGACGACGACGTTTCTTGCCGATCGTCCAACCGTAATCGTCAGGTCGCGCACGTTCCTCAGGGACAGCGATTCACGAAACGTGCGCGACCTGGTGATCTCGATGACATCACCACGGTCCGCATTGCGCAGGGCATCTTCAAGATCGCGGTAGTCATCCGGGACCTTGAGCGTGTCGGCCCAGCCGGCGGTCGCGGTGATGGCAAGAAGCAAGCAGGTCATGAACAACAATCCCAGAGTGTGGACACTCCGGCGCAAACGAGGTCGGCGGCTTCGCATGAGGTTCCTCCTGTGATCTGTTCCGTTGCTCGTGAGTCAAACGTAGCGCGTGAGCGCGGGCGGTGACAAACTCGATCTCCGTAGAGCGGCCTTGAACCCGAGCCGGCCTGGCGGTAGTCTAGGTCTATCTTATCAATCTCTGCGGAGGTGAACAGCATGGGCACGAAGCAAGCGCGTCTTTTTCAACAGGGTGAGTGCCGGTGTTGTCCCTCCATCCTGGTCCCAAGGCCCGACGGGCACCGATCGATTCGCTGATTGGCGTTGCGGCCCGGACATTCCACTGTGTGCGCCTGCCTTGGAGGGCATCTCTCGAAGGCGTTTCTTGGGCGCGTCCTAGACTGCGGAGCAGGAGGCAGAGATGAACCATGTGACCACGATTCTCGATCAGATCGGCCGAACCCCCCTTGTCCGTTTGCAGACGATGGACCCCCGCAGGGGGGCGGATCAAGGCGGAAGGATGCTTGTCAAGCTGGAGCGGGGGAATCCCGGAGGAAGTGTCAAGGATCGCATCGCGTCGGCGATGGTCCGCGCCGCAGAGAGCGAAGGGCTTCTCCGGACTGGGGGCGTCGTGATCGAGCCCACCTCGGGAAACACCGGAATCGGATTGGCGTGGGTCTGTGCCGCACGCGGCTACCGAACGATCCTGACGATGCCGGAGTCGATGAGCGTCGAGCGAAGGAAAGTCCTTGTCGCGCTGGGGGCGGAAATTATCTTGACGCCGGGCGATGAAGGGATGCGCGGCGCGATGGCGACGGCGGACCGGCTTGCCGCCGAGACTCCGGGTGCATTCATGCCACGCCAGTTCAGCAATCCGGTCAATCCGGCGGCGCACGAAGCGACGACGGGGCCAGAAATCTGGCGGGACGCCCGTGGCGTGGTGGACGTCTTCGTCGCCGGTATCGGCACCGGTGGAACGATCACCGGCGTCGGGCGGTTCCTGAGGCGGGTGGCGCCTTCTGTTCGCATCGTCGGTGTAGAGCCGGCGGGGTCGCCGTTTCTCAGTGAAGGCAGAACAGGGGAACACGCGATCCAAGGGATCGGCGCCGGGTTCAAGCCGGACGTGCTCGACCCGGATCTGCCCGATGAGATTCTCACGGTCAGCGATGATGAAGCCAAGAAGACGACGCGCGAACTCGCCCGCCGCGAAGGCATCTTCGCCGGGATCTCTTCCGGGGCGGCGCTGGCCGCGGCGCTGCGCATTGCGGCACGGAATGCGATGCGCGGGAAAACGATCGTCACGCTTCTTCCGGATGGCGGGGATCGCTATCTCGCGGGGGCATGGTGGGAGGCAAGATGAACTGGATGACGCGAATGCGCGAAGATATCGTCGCAGTGAAAGCGAAAGATCCCGCCGCCAGAAACACGGCCGAGATCCTACTTGCCTACCCCGGGTTGCGCGCGATCTGGATGCATCGGCTCGATCACTTCCTGTGGCGACATCATGCGAGACTTGCCGCACGGATCCTCGCCAACATCGTTCGGCGACGAACGGGGGTCGAGATCCATCCGGGCGCCACCTTGGGACGACGGGTGGTGATCGATCATGGAATGGGCGTGGTGATCGGCGAGACGGCCGCTGTTGGCGATGACGTTCTGATCTATCAGGGGGTTACGCTTGGAGGAGTGAAGTGCAACGGCGGCAAGCGCCACCCTACGGTGGGAAACCGGGTGATGCTCGGTGCGCACTCCACCCTGCTTGGACCGATCCATGTGGGAGATGATGCTCGGATCGGCGCCTGCGTGACGATGCGGGAGTCGGTTCCCGCCGGCGCGAGCGTTCGCGAAGAGCCGGTGATCTCGATGCGGATGCCGCCGAACCTGTTCGGAACGGATCTCTCGACCTGCGCGGAGTAGGCGGGGCAGGCCCCGTGCTTGGCGTTGGGGCGTCGTTGCTCTTCGGATCGATGCTTGACGGTCGGCCTCCGGGCGCCAATGCGGTACGCGAACTTGGTTCGCGAGCTTCACGCGCGTAGGATGACGGCGCGAATGACCGTGCCGATTGACGTACGAAGAGGGATGAGCAGAGCGGCCAGGATGAAGACCGAGCGCGACGAGGCTTGAGCTCGTGGGTTCGTCGGCCACCGATCATGTCCAGACGACTCAAGTCCGGCGGCCAATCGATGAGGAGGATGAAGGACGCCGTGTGAAACCGAAAGACTACGAGATCATCGACTTGCCGAAGTCCCGCTTAGCGACCTTGGATCTCGGCCGGTTGTACAAAGACAAGCACAGGATGTTTGGATTGCTCGAAGTGGACGTGACCCTCGCCCGGCGTGCCGCGCGGTCGCTAAGGAGCAAGGGGCAATCCGTATCCTTCACCGCTTGGATGATCAAGGCGATTGGGAATGCGATCGCCAGGAATCGAGCCGCACACTCCATGGCCTATCGCAAGAACAAGAATATCGTGTTTGACGGAGTGGACATCGCCATGCCCGTGGAGAAGATGATCCACGGCACTCCGGTACCGATTCCGCTGCTTGTGAGAGAAACAGACGCGAAGACCCCGCAGGCCATCCAAGAAGAAATCGATGCAGCGCTGAGGCGACCCATGGTCGACGAGCGGGACTTCGTTCTTGGCGAACATCCGTTCTCAAGGGCGTCTCTGAGATTGTACTACTCCTTGCCGCAGTGGGCGCGGCTCATTCTGATGAGATGGCTGTTGCGCAATCCGTTTCGAGCAAGAAAGCACGCAGGCACAGTGATCGTGACGACGGTGAATGCGACCGGGAAGTCGGCGGGCTGGATTCTACCCACAAGGAATATGCACAGCATCGCTGTTTCCTTTGGCTCGATCACCAAGAAGCCATGGGTCGTCAAGGGCGAGGTCACGATTCGGGAAATCATGCATCTGACGCTGACTTTCGATCATGATGTGATCGATGGCATGCCGGCTCGCAGATTCACGCAGGATCTTGTGAGCCACATCGAAAAGGGAATCCTGGGAGACGGCTCATTCGAATCTTGATCCGGATGAGACTGCCATCCACTCGGCCCGCGGCGGGTGCTGTGTCGGAGGGGGCGCGGCGATGCAGACAGACGAAAGGCCTTGCGGGGTCCTGTGGGACTTGTGTCCAGGCTTGGATCTCGGTGCGGGTTCTGCCGCACTCGGCGGAGGCGGGTCTCTCTTCGCGCGGCTGCGCTTGACTGCGCGAAAGCAACAGCTTGCCTCCCCGGAGCGGCTTGCCGTTTGGCGGTCGGTCTGCTAGGATCGGCGCCGGCATGTCAGGCCAAATCGAGGCCACCCAGCCACCCGTGCGGGGTGGCTTTTGTTTTTCTCTTGGCAAGGAGGAGCATGGTCGAGATCCTTATCGTGGCCGCGTATCTGACGATTCTGTTGGGATTGGGGTTCCACGCGAGCAGGCGGATGAGGCGAACCAGTGAGGACTACTTCGTGGCATCACGAAGCCTCTCGCCAATTCTTCTCTTCCTGACGATGGCGGCAACCAATTTCAGCGCGCTGACCGTGTTTGGATTCTCGGGATCAGGGTGGAGTTTTGGGTATGCCTTCTATCCCGTGATCGCCTTCGGAACCGGCTTCATGGCCGTGATGTTCCTGGTGATCGGGCTTCCCGTCTGGCAGCTCGGGCGGGAGCACGGCTGGGTTACGCCCCCGGAGATGATCATGGCGCGATGGCGAAATCCCTGGCTGCGAGGTGTGTTCCTTGCCGTGATGATCATCTTCACCCTGCCGTATCTTGCCATGCAGCCGATGGCGGCCGGCTATGCCTTGGAGGGGTTGGTGGGGATTCCGTACTTCGCGGGCGCGGCGCTGATGACGGCGGTGATGCTTCTGTACACGTATTTTGGAGGATTGCGGGGTGTCGCCTGGACGGACGCGTTGCAGGGGGGGATGCTGATCGTGTCGCTGATGGCGGCCCTTGTTTGTGTTGCCGGCGCTCACGGCGGCATGGCGCAAGCGAACCGGGCCGCCTTCGAGGCATTCCCCGAGTTGTTCTCCCGCCCGGGAGCGGGGGGGATCTATACGCCGGGAATCTGGCTGGGGTATCTTCTTCTCTGGATGTGGGCCGACCCGATGTTCCCGCAGCTGTTTCAACGGTTTTATGCGGCACGGAGCAGGCGCGCCATTCGTACGACGGCCGTGCTCTATCCGATTCTTACGGGATTCTTGTTCTTGCTTCCCGTTTCGATCGGAGTCGTGGGCCGCGTGGCGCTTCCGGAGCTTCCGGTCGGCAAGGCCGCCGACGAAATCCTCCCTCTTCTGCTGACGACGCACGCTCCGCGCTGGATCGCCGCGCTGGTCCTCACATCGGCATTGGCGGCGCTGATGTCGACCTTGGATTCGCAACTCCTTAGCCTGTCTTCCATCCTCACCCGCGATCTTCTCCAACCGGCGCTGGCCGGCTCCGAACGGTTCCAGAGCGATCGAGCCCGCTTCTGGATGGGGAAACTGGCGGTCGTTGTGCTTGCTGTGGCCGGGCTGGCGATTGCGTGGCGGCCTCCGGCATCCTTCCTCCGTATCGCAACCCAAGCGTTTACCGGTTTGGCCGTGCTATTCCCGACGGTGATCGCCACCCTCTACTCAAGGCGAGCCACGGCCGCCGGCTGTCTTGCATCGATCCTTGTCGGGGAAGGACTGGTCGGCGCCACGTACTTCGGCGCGTTCGCCGGCCTCGGGACGCTGCCCGTTGTCCCGATCGTGTTGGCGTCCGGCTGCGTGTTGGCGTTCGTCAGCGCGATCACCCAGCGGCCAGCAAGCAAGTCGCAACCGATTCGAGGCCTTCCCGTTGCGATCCGCAAGCGCGCTCTGTGGTGGATGGTTCCGCTTGGCATCCTTTTCTTCCTTGCCAACGACTTCTGGGCGTGGGGTGACAGCCGGCCCGGCTGGCTCGGATACCCGCAGTGGTTGTGGCGGTCGTTTGGGCTGTGCCTGCTTGCGGCGGCCGTTTTCGCATTCTCGTCCAAGCGCACTGCCGGCGAAACTTGACGGAGAACGGGACAACGCTCTAGCGTACGGACGCTGCGATTCCTTGGCAAAGGGGAGGCGGACATGAATCACCGTCATCAAACAGCTCGCGCGATCGCCTTTGCGACGATGGTTCCGATTGGGCTCATTTGGCTGGGGATGGCGGGCCTTGCGGCTGCGCCCGATGAACCGGGAGCGTATGCCGTGGGCGAGCTGAACGTCGCCCTCGAAGATGAGGTCCGGGATCGAGAGATGGCTCTGCTTGTCCTCTACCCGATCGGACACGTATCAACGGATTCCTGTACGGTGCAGCCTCCGTTCCCTCTGGTGGTTTTCAACCACGGGTTTCTGCTTCGTGCAGACGGGTATCGATCCTACGGGGAACATCTGGCCAGTCACGGATTTGTCGTCGCGATGCCGTCTTTTCCGATGACGTTTTTCAATGTGGATCACGGGGACCTTGCCCTGGACGTTCACTTCGTGGTGGACACGGTTCTTGCCCTCAAGCAAGATCCGGCGAGTCCGCTGGCCGATCGGATCGACGCGACGAAGATTGGCGCGTCCGGACACTCTCTCGGCGCGAAGCTCAGCTTGCTGGAAGCGGTAAGTGATGAGCGGATCCGGGCGATCGGCGTGCTGGATCCCGTGGACACAGGCAACCCCTTGTTCAACAACCCGAGGCGCTATCCGAGTGTCGCCCCGGAGCTGATGCCACTTGTGGAGGTTCCTTTGCTGTTCATCGGCGCCGAACGTGGAAGCGAACTGGTCTCGTTCAGTCCGTGCGCCCCGGCCGAGGACAACTACCAGCGGTTCTACGAGGCGGCCAATTCTCCTGCGATCGAGATCACCCAGCTCGACGTCGGGCACGGCCAGTATGTGGATCCCGGTGCGGAAGCGGCGACGATGGCCTGTGCGGTCGGTGAGGTCCCGGACGAATGGGTCCGATCTTCTTCCGTTTCCTACCTCACGGCGTTTTTCCTCGGCGCTCTGATGGACGATGCGCAGGCTTCTGTGTGGTTGGAGCAGCAACTCGTCACGGACGAAAAAGCCGGGAGGATCGTCGTCCGTCGCAAGTAGATCAGCCCGCGCCTGCGCCCGCAGCCCTACCGAAAACACCGAGGGTCGGATATCATTCGCCGTTGCGGCAATTCGCGCATCGTGCTCGGGTCCGGTTGCAGCAGCGGTGAAGCAGGGCTCGTTCCACTCCGGAGGTCGGAGACCTCGAATCCCGTTCGAAGCGTCCAGATGTGGGGAGAACCATGATCGATCACAGTACGAAGCTGGGAACCGAGAAGATCCCGCGGTTGCTGCTTTCGATGTCGGCACCGGCGATGGTCGGCCTGCTCGTGCAAGCGTTTTACAATCTCACGGACACGATCTTTGTGGGGCGGGGGGTCGGCTCCCTGGCGATCGCGGGAATCGCGATCGCATTCCCGGTGCAGATCCTGGTCATGGCAATCGCGCAGACCTTCGGGATCGGATGCGCGTCGATCGTTTCCCGAGGTCTTGGGTCGGGAAACCGCGATCTGGCGAATCGGACGCTGGGGAATCTCTTCACATTGGTCATCCTGTTCAGCGTGGCGATTGCCGCGCTTGGCAGCGCGTTCATCGCACCTTTTCTCCGTCTGTTTGGCGCCACCGAGACGATTCTTCCGTTCGCGCGGGAGTACTTGCGCATCATCCTGATTGGCTCGCCGTTCTTCATGTTTGCGATGGCCACCAACGCGGTGGTGCGTGCGGAGGGGAATGCGCGGGTCGCCATGTGGACGATGATCATCTCCGGCGTGCTCAACATCGTCCTCGATCCGCTGTTCATCTACGGCCTACACATGGGGATCGGCGGCGCCGCGCTGGCCACGGTCCTCGCCCAAGCGACGACGGTGATTTACCTGATCTACTACTTCCTCGGCCGTCGCTCGGGGCTGCAGGCTCGACTTTCGGATCTGGCGCTTCGTTGGAGCATCGTTCGGGAGGCGTTTGCGGTTGGAGCAGGATCATTCGCGCGCATGGTGGCGGGGAGCGTGACGGTGATCATCCTCAACAACACGTTGGCTGCGTACGGCGGCGACATGGCGATTGCCGCCTATGGGGTCATCAACCGCATGTTGAACTTCCTGTTCTTGCCGCTGTTCGGGATCGTCCAAGGGATGATGCCGATTGTCGGCTACAACTACGGAGCAGGTCGACTTGACCGCGTGAAGCACTCGCTCCACCTTTCGATCGGCGTCACGACGGCGATGTCCGTTGCGGCGACGGTCGTCCTTGTGGCGATCCCCGGCTTGCTGCTGCGGGTCTTTAGCAACGATCCTGCGTTGGTCGAGATGGGAACCGCTGCCACGCGGATCGTCGTGCTGGCATTCCCGACCGTCGGATTTCAGGTCGTCGCCGGCGGGATGTACCAAGCGCTTGGCAGAGCGATCCCGGCATTCGTTCTCGCTCTGCTTCGCCAGGTGATCGTGCTGATTCCGCTAATCGCGATTCTCCCTCGGTTTCTTGGACTTGCAGGCGTGTGGACATCGTTCCCGATCGCGGATGGCGTCGCGGCGGCGGTGACCGCAGCGATGTTGATCGTTGCTCTGCGACGGTTGCCGACCACCGTCGCCCAGACTGAACCGGCCTAGGGGGTTGGGCCGGGCGGGCTACGTCTGTCGCTCGAAGACGGCGTGAACCACCGGTCCGATCGGAAAAAGCTTGTACTCCCGGCTCGCGATTTCGTGCAGGCCGGCCTGCGTCATCAGGTCTCGATACCTCTCCGCCGGGAACCCGTGAGGGGACTTGGTGGGTTCACGGAAGTGCAGACGGCCTCCGGACTTGAGCAGCGACGCCAGCGTGCGCACAGCGGCGGACCGCTCGGCTTCCGGAAGATCATGGAGCGCGTTGTGGATCACAACAACATCAAGGCTTCCCGTCTCCAGATCCAGATTCTCGATCCTTCCCAGGAGACACCTCGCCTGCGGGAACCTCCTGAGCCGGCGCTTGGCGATTTCGAGCATCGGCGGGCAGATGTCCATGCAGGTGAGAGATCCGCGCTTCAGCCGTCCGGCGAGCCTCTCGGAGATGCCGCCGCTTCCGCCGCCGAACTCAAGAACGGTCTCATCGCCGTTGAGAGCGACTGACGATGCGAAACTGCGGTAGAAGAGCGGGAAGATCCTTGGGGCAAGGAGACCATCGACAAACACAAACATCGCAGGTGGGTTGACAAAGTCCATCGGCTAGCTCCCTTCGCTGTAGCGCCTACAGTATCAAGGCTGGACGGACCTGATGCAATCCGGGGTTGCGCAGGCCCGGGTAGTCCGCGGTTCGCCAAGGCGCTTCTGCAAACGAACGTCCTTGGCGGCGCTGCTTGCGTCGGGGATCGGCGTGTCGCATGCTGTTGACAGCCTGAAGAGGCCAGGAGGTCACCCGTGGAGAGGACTGCGCTGACCCGTGAGGTCAGTCCCGCGCTTGGTCAATGTGAGTTGACGGCCATCATGCGGGAGCCGATCGACATCACGCGGGCGCGAGCACAGCATGCCGCGTATGAAGATGCTTTGGTTGCCTGCGGTTGCCGGGTCGAACGTGTCGCCCGTGCCGAGGCAATGCCGGATTCGGTGTTTGTCGAAGACACGGCGGTGATCGTGCCTGAGGTCGCTGTCATCACCCGTCCCGGCGCAGCAACGCGTCGAGGAGAGACAGAAGCGGTCGAGGAATCGATTCGCTCCCGACGGTCGATACGGAACATCCGCGCGCCCGGAACGCTGGAAGGAGGAGATGTTCTGCGGATCGGACGAACGGTGTTTGTCGGGCAATCCACGCGCTCCAACAAGGCGGGGATCGAGCAACTCGCCCGGATTCTTTCTCCCTTCGGGTACAAGGTTGTCAGTGTCGAACTGCGCGGCTGTCTTCATCTCAAGTCCGCGGTCAGTCCTGTTTCGGAGAATACATTGTTGATTCAGCGGATGTGGGTCGACCCGCGGCCGTTCAGACCCTACGAGTGCATGGATGTGGACTCGACCGAGTTGCACGCCGCGAATGCTTTGCGCATAGGCGAACACGTCATCTATCCGACTGCATTCCCGAGAACCCTGGAACGACTTGCCGTGCGGGGTCTGGATGTCCGTCCGGTTGATGTCTCCGAACTGGCGAAGGCCGAAGGTGCTGTGACCTGTTGTAGCTTGATCCTCGATTGACCTCCGGGCAGTGAGGCGGTATCCATGTCAACGGAGCTTTGCTGAGGCTGCGCGCGATCCTTGATGCGCGTTGAAGAACGGACGCGGATTCGAACACAGCTCTGATGGATGTAGGAGCCTTGCAGAGGTACGAGCGCAAGGGAAGGAGGGGACGATGAGACGGAGAACTGCAGCTCTGTGCCTTGCTGTGGTCTTGCTGATTTCGTGGACGTCAACCGCGCAACAGATCGACGAACGCGACGTGAATCTCTCGGATCAGCGCGGATTTGGCATCGGAATGCAGGTTGGTTTGCCGCATGGCGGACTGCTCAGCGGACGATATTGGTTCGCGCCCGCCGTTGGAGTCGAAGGGATCGTCTTCCTTTCGGGCGATGCGGAGTACGTGGACGGGCAGATCACGGGACGGGTTCTCTACCGCTCGCTGGATGCCGATGTCGTGGACTTGTACCTGGCTGCTGGAGTCTCGTTGCCGCTGGCGGGCGAGGGGTTCTCCCTTTCCGCACTTGCCGGGATTGAGTTCGGACTACGATTTGCTCCTCATCTTGCCTGGAATCTGGAGTTCGGGATGTTCTACGGCAACTACGGCGTCGGAATGGCGGTCGGCGCGGGGATTCACATCTACTTCGGCCTCTCGGAGTAGCGAAGCCTAGACACCGCCGTGTCACCGATCGCACGGCAGCGCGATGTTTCCGAGACGTGGAGAGGATTCGGGACGTCGTCCGTTGCCGTCCCGGTTCGATGGTCCGAGAGAGGCATGGGGCGTCGCGGGCTGGTGGGAGACGACGGGCGCTGGTTCAGGCTGCGCGGGGGGACGGACGGCCGCGCCGCACACGAAGCGACCCGGCCGCTGGGAAGCCAAGCGGCTTCACAACGGCCAGCGCGGTTGGCGAGGACACCCTGTTCGACGGTCTTGCTTGCGGCAACCCGGCTACTGCTTCACCCAGACTTCGAGGTTGTCGAACGCAACCTGGACGTAGGGTTCGTCCCACGAATCGACGATGAAGCCGATCGATCCGCTGGCGAGCGTCCAATCCTGAATGTGCAGAACCTCCACGCCGTTGACGATGCACGTGAAGTTCGGTCCCTCGGCGATGATCTCGATGTGATCCGTCAGGACACTCGTGTTGATCGCGGTACACAGCTCCCATTCGTACCCGTCGGCCCAGCCTTGGGCGGTATGGAGGAAGAACCCCATATAGCCGTCTTCACTGATCTCAAACGTGTAGAACGACTCTCCCTGAGTGCGGAAGACGACGCCCCACGCATGGTCAGACGTATACCCTTCTTGGAGGGTATCGACCTTCAGATGGAAATCGGTCAGACCGTAGGTCCTGTCCTCGTTGTAGACGTAGTCGTACCAATCCCAGTTCGGGAGAACCGCATGGTAGCGGCCATTCTCGATCCACCACTCGTGGTTGGTCCCGTATCCCTGATACCATCCGAACGAATCGTCGTTCGAAAAGGAATCGGAGTACAGAAGCACCCACTGCGCCGCCGGTGGAAGTCCGGGATCAAACGGCAGACATCCCCCCACCCACGCCAGGACGCCGATGATCAGCACCAAGCCCGCCATTTTTCGCATCATCCCCCTCCTCATGAAAACACATTCTACACGTCGCGGACTGCGTTGAAAGGCTGCGGGCTTTCGGAAGCGCTCCGAGGGTCACGGACCTGCTGCGACGCCGTTGAGTCAAGGGGTTCCGTGTGTGTGTGGATGGGCAGAATCGGGCCGGTGTATCCGAAGATTCGCAGCGAGTAGGAACCGCGCAATTCGCGATGGGTGTGGATGGAAAGCATCGGCGGAGCATACCGGATCAATGCGATAAAAGGGCGATAACGAATGAAACGAGATCATAGGTCTTGGCAACCCACGCGAAGATCTGTAAAGTGCATCTCGAACGAAGCGATTCAAGTTGTCTGTTGACAGGAGACAACGATGCCTCTCGAAAGAGGCGGGAGGGAGTCGAGGTTCTCTCATGCGGCAGATCCACGGGAACAGGAGGTTCGAGGATGACGAACAGGAAACTTGCACGCAGGATGGCTTGGGTCGGGCTCGTGCTGAGTTTGCTCATTGCGCTAAGCGGTTGCGCGGATCTCTTCCCCACCGCAGGTGAGGAAGGAGCACTCGGTGCCGGGCAGGCGTTGGCGCCGATGGCAAAGCACACTACGTGGCGGGTTCCCGGCGATTTCGCCACGCTCCAAGAAGCGATCGATAGTCCGACTGTTGTCGACGGGGATCGGATTCTGGTCGAGCCGGGATCCCATGCCGGCGCGTATGTTGACAAGTCGGTCGAGATCCGCGGCGAAGGTGGTGCAGCGATCAGCGATGGTCCGCTTCATCCGGCGGGGCTTGTGATGGGGTTCCGGATGCTTGCCGGAAGCGATGGCGCATCGATCAGCCATCTGACGTTCGAAGTGGATCTTGGAATCATGAACGGAGACGCTGTTGACGGCGTCTTTGTCTCTCACTGTACCTTCCTCAACACGCTTCAGGCCGTGTCGAACTGGAGGGGCTGCGGCTGGGAGATCAGCCACAACGTGATCGAGGGGTTGCGAACGAGAAACGGCGGAGGGATCGGCATCCTCATCGGAGACTTCGCGGGGGGAGTCGTGACCGGCAACACCGTGGCCTACAACACGGTTCGCGGAGTGCTTGCTGTGGATCCCGACGACGGAGGCGGGTACAACGGCTCGGGGATTGTGCTGTACGCCGATTTCAGATGGGGAGGGGCCGGCGCGTCCGAGATCAGCGGGAACCGAGTGCTGCACAACACCATCAGCCTGATCAGCGATACGCCGGATGTCGTGGATGTGGCGGCGCTCGAGCTGACGGATACGCGGGATGACCCGGAGTTGAATCCGGTGATCGTCGACAATGCCGTTGGGTTCAACGACTTCCGCGGCACGGCGATCCAGATCGCGCTTACCCCCGAAGAGCTGGCCGACTGCAACGAGATCTCACGAAACCTTGGCGACAACCGGGGACGCGGAGCGCATCCTTCCGCATTCGGCCCCGGAGAGTAGCGCATGCGGGCAGCGGAGTCTTCCGGCGAGATCCCTCCGGTTTCCGTCCCTCACCGTGAAGACGGCACGGCTTCGTCGGCGTCGGACGAGTCGGAGTTCGGCGGCTCTGCCTGCGGCGTGCTTGCTTCCTCGCCGCCCATGTCCAAGCGGAACGGAGGATACGCGTCGGTCATCAGGCCGGCGTAGCCCCACAGTCGGAACGTCCAGCGGTTCAACCCCATCACCAGGTTGAAGATGCCCCTGGGATATCGCCCGCTGAACAACAGCGCCACGCCGGCAATCAGGACCAGGATGGCGATCAATCCGCCGCCGGTCTGAAGCGCGGGATTGTCCCCGCCCCAAGCGTTCGTGTCCTGAGCGCAGAAGACAATGCCGCTCGTGAACGCTCCGACGATGATGTAGTGAGGGATTGCGAGCAGCCACCACTTCACCAGCGCGAGCCCCGGTGATAGATGCTCGGGGTAGGCGATCGACAACCGAGCCGGGTAGTCCACATCCTGGAGGGAGAACGGAGGGTATCGATCCGTTCCGATCGCGCTGAACGCGTAGTACGACACGCGCCACGACCAGCGCATCACCCCCAGGTTGAACTCGAAGATTCCTCGCGGATACCGCCCAGTGAACAGGATGGAGATCCACGCGAAGAAACTGAAGATAGCGTAGGCCGCCCACAGGAAGGACAGCACCACCAGATGGGGGATCGCGAGGAACCACTTGATCAACCACAGCGCAGGACTCAGATCCGGATCCAGCGTTCCTGAAAGAATGACCGGATATGGGCCGCCGTGTTCCGAGGGAAGCGTCCGGCCGGTTGCGGGTTGGCCGAGACGGCGTGTCGCGGCGCGCAGCAACAGCGATGCCAGCCCGGCGAGGAACACGCCGCCGGCGAGCAGCCCGATGCTGATCGGCCCGAGGATCGGAATGCGCACCCCGGCGATCGCCGAGACCGACACCGGTGCAGTCGCATCGGCGTTCATGATCACCGCCGACCAGCTGCCCGGCCGCACCTCCCAGGTGAGAATCTGTTCGCCTCCTCCGCTGACCGAAGTCGCCCAAAAGGTTTGCTCGGCGGGGGGAGATCCGGGCGCTACACCGGATCGTGAGGTGAGTGGAAGCGAGCGCTCGTAGTCGCGGAAACGGTCCGGGAGATCCTCCAACTCGTCGTAGGCAACACCCTGGAGGTACGCCGAGACCGCATCGGCGGGGCCGATGGCCACGAAGATGTCATTGGCGGATGCAGATCGAACGCGAAGCTTCACCGTTGCCGGCGGGTCAGCCGGCCACCAATCTCCCGGATGCATGGCCAATTCAGCCGGCGATGTCACGATCGCGGAACCGGTGCCGGATAGCCAGAAGGTTCGAGTGTTGAAGAAACCGTCTTGATCCCGTTGCGTCTGATTGGCCCACAGCAGAACGCTCCCGCCGATGAGGGCGCCGACGGCAATCAACGCGAGAATCGTCCCCAATACCACAGCGACTGCTTTGCCCGCTTTCATGAGCACCTCCGCCCTTGACGAACCCGTTCGGCAAGCTTAACACAGAAGGCGCCC
>RXOA01000113.1 GCA_003979035.1 Candidatus Bipolaricaulota bacterium | reverse complement strand
GTGTTCAGAGATAGTCCGAGCATCTCCGCGAGTTCACGGAACGTTTTGTCCCTGTATACTTTCAAGACCACGATTTCCCTCTGTGCCGGGGGTAGCTGAGCCAGCGCCCTCTGCAACTCCTCGGCAAGCTCGGTCGCGTTCTCGCCGACATCCACGGCCGTGAGCCACGAGTCATTCTGCGCATCGTTGTCCGGCTTTCTTCGTTGTCTTCGTAAGAAGTCCGCGACCTCGTTTCTGGCAATTCTGAACACGTAGGCGCCGAGACAGTCGGCCTTGGCCAAGTGCCGGCGCTTGGCGACGATGCGGAGGAAGACGGCCTGGAGGACATCTTCGGCGTCGTGTCTCGAACGCAACGTCGCCTGAAGAAAGGCGAATAGATCGCAGGCATACCGGTCCCAGATCAACTCTACTGCGACCGGATCATCCCGAGCGAAGGCCGCTCGTATCGGATCTTCAGACGAAAGCGCGTCCAAACCAACTACCCCTGGCACTCGTGTCAGTTCACAGATATAGACGGTGGATACGTCCCGTTTTGTCTATCCTCTATCGATTATTGCCAGGACCGCAGTCTCTCGGCTCGTCTCTGGAAGCCTTGCGACATGGAATAGGCCCGGGCTTTCAGCAGGAAACGGCGGCCCTCCGGAGTCCGGGTGTAGACCAAACGGGTCGGTCCCACGTGGACGGCCCACATCTTTCGAAAGTGCTCCGCGAATTCCTTGTTCCGTCCGAGGGCCTTGGGGACCGTGTGACAGTCCTTTCTCGTGAGCCATCCGAGAGGCGTCTTTCGCTCCAGGATGTATCGTGGGTTGTCGATCGGACCGAGCACTTCCTGGAGCGCCTCCAGGAAAATGGATCGCTCGCGCGTTGTGCCGCCCTTGAGCGTGCAGCTCACGAATCCGTAATCCAATCGACGCGTGACGACACGCAGCCGCGCGGGGTTCGTCTCGATCAGATCCGCGTGGGCCATTGCCTTGAGCACAACCTTTCCGATCTGCTTCATGCTCGAAGCGACGGAGCCGTGCCGGAGAAACAGCCAGAGCGCCTTGAGACACTTGGGCATCGCGACCAGAGCGGCGAGCGCTGCGGCGATCGCGACGACCAGCAGCAGACGCTTGCCGCTCACGTCTTGTGACCGGCCTTCCACCGATCGCATCAGAAGCGAGAACACCGAGACGCCCCAGAACCACGCCTGCCATAGGACGGCCAGGATCGTGTTGCGAAAAATGAAGTCGCGCGGCAGTGTCAATTGCGAGGCGGCGACCTGCTCGACCATCGCGCCGTCCCAGGCCGAGGCGAGCGCCTGTTCCCAGTCAGCCGTGAGGCGGGCACGGTCCTGCGCCTTCTTGGTCATCACGTTGTTGATGTGGTCCATCCTGGGCTGGCCATAGGGTGGCCGGCCGAGTCCGAGGCGTCCCAGGCCGCTCTCGATCCGTGGACGCGTGAAGGAGACGCCGACGAACGACTTGAACCGTCTTTCCAACGTCTCCATGTCTTCGTTGAACTCGTGGGCCATCTCCTCCTGGCACACGAGGTGCCAGATATTAGCCGTCTTCGTCGGGTTGCCTTCCTGGGTGCGGATGGCCCGGCCTCGCATCTGATTCGACAGCATGTAGGAGCCGACGAAGCTCGCCAGGATCAGCGAATTGACCGAGGGGGCGTCCCAGCCTTCGCCGAGCAGTGAGGCGGTGCCGACGAGGATGTTGACGCCGCCCTGATTGAACAGCCGCGTGATCAGGCCGACCATTTTGTGCTTGTCCGCGCCGCGGATCGTCACCTCGCAGAATCGTTCGTCGTGCGCCAAGGGCCTGAAGTCAATGTCTGATGGCTCGATACCCAGCCCCGGGGCGATGGCTCGCAGCGAATCGCACGACTCCGCCGGCACGACGGTGAGCGTTCCGGTGAGGATGCCGAGCCGGGTGACATCCGCTTCGCTTCGCCGGATCTGCTCGAAGATGGGCACGACCCCCAGCCGCTTGATCGGCCGGGTGTCCTCAGCGTCTTTCGGGAAGTCCGCCCGCCGAATGAAGTCGGTCAGGACTACCATTCGCCGGTCCGGGCCGAGCGCCTGCTGCTCCATCCGGACGATCTCTGCGATGCTCCGAAGCTTCGAGGCGCTGCGGATCAGGAGCCGGGCGATTCTCGTCGTGCTCCGCAGGTTGACGTTTCGCCTTTCCACGATCCCGATGCGTTTAGCGTCACGCAGAATGCGACGGAACAGTTCTCTGTGGGCTTCGAACGATTTGGCGTGCCTATACAGGCAGCCCGCCAGGAACGTCTCCAACCGTTCCATGTCCAGCTTGGGACACCTCCTTGGTGAAAGACCGATGATCCGAAGCAGTCGGCGAGGAGGCCGCCTGCGAACGTGGCTGAGGAACGCCGCGACGCTCGAATAAAAAGCCGGGTCCGAGAGAATCTCCTCGACGCATCCCCGCGGCTTGTTTACGCATGGGTGGCTCTCGAAGGCGCGGATGAACTCCTCGTTCGCGCAGAGTCCCTGCACGAAGGCATCCACCTCGCGGCGGAACTCACGGATCTCCTCCTGCTCGACCCGCAGAGGCGACGACATATAGACGTAATCCTGGTGCGGACAAAGGTTCTCCTGCCGGACCAGCTCGGGAACGGAGATCTCCGAATCGATCGGTCCGCACAGGCCGATGTACCGGTCCCACTCGAATGCCGAGACGTCGAAGGGGGCCGTGGCGGTCAGGGCGACGACGGTGGGCTTGCCCAGATGCTTCTTCAGATCGATCAGGCACTTCCACCATTC
>RXOA01000112.1 GCA_003979035.1 Candidatus Bipolaricaulota bacterium | reverse complement strand
GGCCTTTCAGCGAGCCGACCTCTTGATGGCTCCGACGCGCAGTGCAGCAGCGCTCAAGAACCACGTCTCAGTGGATGCAGAGGCGGACGCTTCTAGTCAAGGCCGACGCCGAGCGGCGGTTGCTGTCGCTCGGCATCTTTACTGCATGCATGCGACTCTAGGGTGTCGAGTTCGCATTGAGAAGCGGGAAAGACTTCCTACGGGATCGGGCTGATGCGGTCGGTGGTTAGGTCGAGCATGTTAGCTTCCACCACGTCGCCTGCTCGCCTCGTCACAGCGCGCTCATTGAGGATTCAGGAGCGGCCTTCAAGGGGGAGCTGGACGTGAGAGTCGTTTCTACCATCGCCGGCGCATGATGCGCCGAGATACCGACAAGCCACGAGAGGTCCTTGCCACGAGTGACAATCGCGTGACCAAGCGAGCGTGGTAGATTGTAGCTCGCAGTCTGCGGGGGAGACAGCGCCACGAACCCAATGAACTCCGCGACCTCTGCGGGCTGCCTTTCGCACCCCCCATCTCACACGCCGGATGGGCTCCGATTCGCCTATGGAAGCGACGTGCGGTACGATTCAGTGGAAGCGGAGGGATTCGAATCCGCTCAAGCAGGACAAGGGGGATGCAATGGGAAAGAGAATGTGGAGCACCGTCGGTGTCATCGTCGCGATTGCGCTGGTGGCCCTGATGGGGATGGGACAGCAGCCTGAGGAAGAAGGACTTACGTTTGGATTCGGCATCAGCTCAGCGGTCGCGTTCTTCCCTGACCTCACGGGCGTGAATGCCTTCTTGTCGGAGAACGACCTCCCTCCGTTCTGCGAAGTCCTGTTGGGCGGCGGTGGATTCGGCCGTGGCGGGACGATCGGCGGCGTAGCGGTCGGTGGCGGCGGATGGGGTCTTGTCGCGTCTTCGTGTGCCGGGAATCGCTGGGCGGATCTTGTTTCCGCTGGTGGCGGATTCGACATGGGATGGGCGATCGGCGGCGATGAAGGTTCTGTTCTGACCGTGGGCGCGTTGTTGGGCGGCGGGGCCACATTCCTGGATCTCTCAGCGGTCGAGACCAACACGCTTCACGCAGCCGTCGGTCCGGTGGGAATCACCATCGACCCGACCGAGCGATCGTTTGGCCGCGTTTCCGCCTTTGTTGCGCCGTATGTCAGCATGCAGGTGCAGCTTCTAAGCTGGATGGGGTTCGAGTTGCGGATTGGCTACGTCGTGCCGTTTCTTGGGTTTGACTTCGAAGAGGGTGTCGGGATTCCCGCGCCTTCGCTCGATCTCAGTGGCCCGATCTTGAGTTTGGGGGTCACCTTCGGCGGCATCGGCGGGCCAAGTGACAGAGATGAAGAAGCCGCCCCGATTGCGGGGACGACGGTCCTCCAGGATGGGGCAGGCCTAAGGGTCGAGAGTGGCGTCGGTGACATCATCATCGTCTCCTACGAGCCGGAGGTGACGCAGACGGGATCGGTTCGAGCGGTCGAATGGTTCGCCGTTCCTGATTGCAGTCAGCGCGAGATGGAGGAAGGAGGCGTCGCGGTGGAAGTGGAAGAAGGTTCCGGCGAAACCACACTGCGGGCCGTGGGTGAAGAGCGAATGGACTTGGAGATCCGCGTTCCGGCCGGGACGGATCTCGCACTCCGCAACGGCGTTGGGCTTATCCAGATCAGCGACCACCGAGCCCAGGTGATCGTCGTGGAAAACGGGGTGGGTGAGATCATCTTGGAGCGGATCGATGGGCTGGGTGTCGTGGTTGCGCATGGCATCGGCAGCGTTCGATTGATCGATGTCGATGCAATCGGACTGACGGTGGCCGTCGGGATCGGTGAGATCGCGCTCGACGTAGACCCGAATGCCTCGGTGACCGTGACGGCCTCCGCGGGAGTCGGGGATGTCGATTTTCGTGGCTTCCCGGACCCGATCGTGGTCTGGACGGCGCGCGGATTCCTGAGCGAAGCCGGAAAACTGGTCCTGGGTGGCGGCGAAGCGGTGTACGAACTGAGCGCCGGACTGGGAAGCATCGTTGTCGAGCCTTTGGAGCCGTGGAATAGCTAGCGGCGGACTCTGCGAGCCGGCGGCCGTGGGTGAGATCGAACATGAGGCGTGTGGCTGCCGCCGAAGAGAGTCTGTAGCGTCACGGGGTTTCGTGGGACCGTCGACCTGAATTCCCCACCAGGGCCCTCAAGCATCTTGCTGGGGCTTTCTCCGTGTGCACCTGGGGACGATGAGGAGACCAAGAACTGCCGCGCCGGCGCCAAGGGCGTCGAACAGGACACCGAGCCCGTTGGGGGTCCGCCCGGGCACGAACGCCTGCAACAGTTCAAGAACCGTTCCGTAGGCGACGGATGCCGCGAAGGCAATCGCCGATTGGTGGACGTGGCGCTGACGTCGCAGCGACAGCCAGACAAGCGCCCCCAAGATGAAATAGGCGGGAATGTGCAGGTATCCGCGGCCGAGGGCGTTGTAGGTCGCCTCGATCGCCCGAGGATAGGATGGGCGCAATGTGAGATAGGCGAGCGCGCCGGCGTACGGGACAAGCGCGGCCCGTGCGCCTTGCCGAAGGAAACCGCTTCGCTTCTCGGCGAAGAACGCCGCTCGATCCAAGCGCATCAGCAATTCGGGACCCTCGGTGGTCTCGATTTGCTTGACGGATGCGAAGCCGGCCTTGTGATAGGCGCGGATTGCCGCCTTGTTCTCCGGGTCGGGGCAGACGACGCAGCCGGTGACAGGCGATGACGCAAACAACTCCTTCTCCAGGAAGCGTTTGAGGATCTTCGGGCCGAGGCCTTGGTGGCGGAAGCTATCCTCCCCGATGAACAGATCGACCCCTGCGGGATCGAGATCATCGGGGAGGGCGGCTTGTGCCGCGTAGTCCGGATGATCGGCGATCCGGTAGCTCTGGATGTACCCGATCGGCGTTTCGCGGGATGCGATGATGTAGCCCCGCGTTGGTTCGTCGCCACGGATCCGCGGCAGATACTTGGCATATAGCTCGGCCGAGGTTCGGGCTCGCCCTCCGTACCAGCGGAACACCAACGGATTGTTCAGCCAGCGGCAGAGAAGCGGGAGATCGGCTTCGCGCAGTGGAGCAAACGAGATTGAGCTTTCGTCAGCGACTTGCGATCGACGTCCGACTCGACGTAGGTTCACGCATGCAGTGTCTTCGGTTGCCCCGATCCGGGCAAATGGGGACTCGGAGAATGAACCGAGCAGCGCCGAACGGGCACCTACCGGCGCTAAGATCGAAAGAGGACAAGGAGGCGGCCATGAAATGGTTTGGCGGGATCATCACGGGTGGCGGGATCGGGGCGTTTTTCTTTTTCAGCTTCATCATTCAGATCCTCTGGAACAGCATTGTCGTCGATCACCTCGGTTTGCTTGTGAAGCTGTCGTATTGGCAGTCGGCGGGGTTATGGTTCCTGATCATCATTCTGTTTTCCTGGGTCGGCATTGGTTCGCGGGCGCGCATCCGTCGGCACTAGGTGTCGACGGATATTTCGTTCACATGGAGAGGCCGGCTTCACGTCGCCCCCGGAACGCCGGGTAGAGTTAGCTCCGGCTCTCCTTGTTGCGGGACGTCCTCAAACATCGGGATCGTGCGATCGCCGGGGTTGTTGTAGCCGCGGCTCTCCCAGTAGCCGCGGTAGGCTTCATCCTCGGAGAGCTCGATTCGCACCAGCCACCGGATCCACTTGTATCCCCAGCGATCCTCGGCGACCAGTTGAAACGGCCAGCCCTGCTCCATGGGAAGCGGTATGTCGTTGATCCGGTCGGCGATGATCAGATCGCCTTCCAGCACGTACGAGAGCGGGAGCGATGTGGTGTAACCGTCTTCGGCGTGGAAGATGACGGTCGTTGCCGCGCCGTCGATCTGTGCCTGCTCCAGCAGGTCTCGCATGCGGATTCCCTCCCACAACGCCGTGACGTCCCATCCATCTACGCAGTAGAGCGTAATTAGCTTCTGCGTGCGGGCGTATCCGGAGAGCTGCTCGAGCGACAGCGACAGCGGAATCGCCACCAGCCCGTCGATGGTCAACCGGTAGGCCGCTTCGTCGATCTCCTGGGGGCCGCGGATGGAGTTCTCGCGGAAATCCGCCACCGAGCCGAGACGCTCGCCCTGGTACTCTCGGATCTCCACGACGGAAACGCCTTCGTCCTCGTCAGCCCGGCGCGAACAGCCGATCGGCAACAAGCCGATCACAAGCCCGAGGATCAGCAGGCGGCACAATCGTTTGGTCATCTTGTCTCCCATGGCCGGGGCGCACTACCCCAACCAATAAAGGTAGGCCACGAAGCCGATCAGTCCCAGCCCGAGAGCCGCGGGCACGATGATCGACAGCCGGCGCCAGACGTGGATCCGCCGAAGTGCGGAAGCGCAGTAGGGGATGCAGTGAACGACAAAAAGGACCATGGTTGCCACCTGGATCTCCGCGTGGCCTCGGAACGCCGACACTTTGCCGATCAGGCCGGCGAAAATCCGGGGGTGGAGGATGGCATAGCCGGTGAGAAACTGAAGCAACACCAGCGGAAGCAGCAACCATCCCGCCCACCGTGCGATACGAAACAGCCATCCTTCCAGGCGCAACCGGTTCCTCCCTCGCTGCGATTGGCTCCGAGTTCCAGCATGGACAAGCGAGGAGGTGGCGTCAAGTAGTTGACTCGCTTCCAACGCTTGGCCACAATGACCGGGCGCCGAGTGCCGGTTTCCCGTAGCGTCCCGGACCTCGACGCACTTGAGATGTGAAATTGCGACTTACTCGAGGGTGGTGAAGCGGGCATGGCCGAGCAAACGACCTACCCCTGGCTGGAGGATCTCAATCCTCAGCAGCGGGCGGCGGTGGCGCATCGAGAGGGTCCGCTCCTTGTCGTGGCGGGAGCGGGCAGCGGCAAGACCAAGACGCTTGCCTATCGCGTCGCGTATCTCATTGCCGAAGGGGTGGACCCGGAGAAGATTCTGCTGTTGACGTTCACGCGCCGCGCCGCGCAAGAGATGCTTTCACGAGCGTCGGCGATCATGCATCGTGGTGCGCCGACAACCGGACGAGTGTGGGGAGGAACGTTTCACGCCATCGCCAATCGCCTTCTGCGACGCTACAGCAAGATGGTGGGACTGCGGCGAGACTTCACCGTGCTCGATCAAGGAGATTCCGAGGATCTGATCAATCTCATCCGTCACGACATGGGGCTGCACAGCCGCGAGAAACGGTTTCCGCGCAAGTCCACATGCCTAGGGATTTACTCGCGCTGCGTGAACGGCAAGGACGATCTCCCGCTGGTCCTGGAACGCTACTTCCCCTGGTGCGCCGAGTGGGAGGCCGAGCTGAAGACGATCTTCAAGCAGTATGTCTCCCGCAAGCAGAAGAGGAACGTCCTCGACTACGACGATCTCCTTCTCTATTGGGCGGAGCTCGTCCGCGATGTGGAGTCGGCGGAGCAGATTGCGGGACAGTTCGATCACATCCTTGTCGATGAGTACCAAGACACCAATCGCGTCCAAGCGGAGATCCTCCGCGGCATGTACCGTCCCGAAGGCGGGATCATGGTGGTCGGCGACGATGCACAGAGTATCTACGGTTTCCGCGCGGCCACTGTGCGGAACATGCTTGATTTTCCGCAGATGTTCCCGGGCACGACGATCGTCAAGCTGGAACAGAACTACCGGTCCGTGTCGCCGATTCTGGAAACAACCAACCGCGTCATCGCCCAGTCCTCGCAGCGCTACGCCAAGGACCTGTGGAGCGCCCGTGGCGACGGAGAAGCTCCGAAGTTGGTGATGTGCAAGGACGAGACGCAGCAAGATGAGTACGTCATTAGCCGCGTTCTTGAGCACTACGAACAGGGAATCCCGCTGCATCGTCAAGCGGTCTTGTTCCGCGCGTCGCATCTTTCGGCGTCGCTTGAGCTGGAGCTGACGCGACGCGACATCCCGTACCACAAGTACGGCGGGCTTCGGTTTCTGGAGGCGGCGCACATCAAAGACACGATCTCGTTTCTCCGCATCCTCGAGAACCCGAGGGACGAAATGGCGTGGTTCCGCGTGCTGCAGCTGCTTGACGGGGTCGGCCCCGCCTGCGCGGCGCGCGTGGTCGATCACGTCGCGGAGGCTCGGTTTGATCCGCGGGCGATCGGAGCGTTCGATGCTCCCCCTGCAGCGCGGGATCGGATGGCCGAGTTGTCGATTCTCGTGGACGACCTGGTTCCACTGGGGACCAAAGAGCCCGCGGCTCAGGTCGCTCGCATTCGCCGGTTCTACGAGCCGATCCTGAAGAAACTATACGAGAATCCTCGTGTGCGCTCCCGAGATCTGGAGAGCCTGGAACAGATTGCATCGGGGTACAAATCGCGCCGCAAGTTTCTCGTCGACTTGCAGCTCGATCCGCCGAATTCCACCAGCGATCTTGCCGGAGCGCCGTTTGTCGACGAGGATTGGCTGGTGTTGTCGACGATCCATTCCGCCAAGGGGTGCGAGTGGGACGCTGTGTATCTGATCCACGCTGCTGACGGTTTTCTGCCTTCGGACATGGCGGCGGGATCGAAGGAAGAGATCGAAGAAGAGCTGCGAGTGGCATACGTTGCGTTAACGCGGGCGCGTGACTTCCTCTATGTCACGTGGCCTTTGCGGTACTATTCGAAGTGGTATGCGCTCGGTGACCGCCACAGCTATGCTCAGCCGTCGCGGTTTCTGACCGAAGATGTCCGCACGACGATGGACGAAGTGGTCACGGTGGACGAATCGGAAGAAGAGCTGACGATCGATACGGTGATCCGCCGCAACATCGCCGAGCGGATGCGTTCCATGTGGGAATAGAGAAGACGTCGCGTTGCGGGATGCCCGGATGTGTGCCTCTCCCGGTTTGCGACTGCCGCGATTGGGCGGAAAACAGGGGAAAGGAAACGTTGCAGTGATTCACCGACACGGCGGCAACCATCGCGGAGATGTCAAGCAAGCGTATCGAGAGATCTGGGAGCTTCTCTCCAAGGACGAATTCGTGGTTCTCGATACGGAGACCACAGGCCTCGATAACCCCGAGATGATCAGCGTTGCGGTGATTGACCGTCGCGGGGACGTCCTGCTGAATGAACGTGTGCGGCCGAGCAAACCGATCGAGCCTGGCGCGTCGGAGATCACGGGGATTCGCGATGCCGATCTGGCCGATGCGCCGACATTTCCCACGATCTACGACGCGTTTTGCGACGCGGTTCAAGGCCGGCGTGTCGCGATCTACAATTCAACGTACGACATGCAGGTCATCCGCAACACGTGTGCCCAATACAAGCTTGCTGCGCCGCAGTTCGAGCCGTGGTGCGTCATGATCTGGTTTGCGCAGATCTATGGGGAATGGGACAACCGAAGATTGTCGTACCGGTGGCAACGGTTGTCATCCGCGGCGCAGTTCTACGGGGTTGCGCAGATCGACGCTCACGACGCGCTTGGAGATACGCTGACCACCCTTGCCGTGGTCGATGCGGCGCTGGAGCAGGCCAGGCGTTCGATCGAACCGATGGAGCCGCTGTTCTCGTTCTAGGTGTGCGCGCTGCTCGCCGACCTCACGTCTCAGAACAGGAGTCCCTGTTGACGTCGCTTCGCACGATGTCCTATAAGAGAATGAACGGCGCAGCGGATGGTTGCCCGCAGAACTTAGGGAAAGGAGGAAACATGCGAAAACGGGTGATGATCGGAGCGATGGTTGCGGCAGTGGTTGCACTGCTCCTCGGCGGTTGTGCGTTGTTCCAGCCTGAGGGGAGCATGATGCCGATGTCGGAAGGCGTGAGCCAGCAGTACATCCTGGAGTTCGTGCGGATCCCGCCCAATCTCGAAGCTTCCGTGGAAGCTGCGGGAGGCGTCGTGGTCAACGTGCTGGAGGAAATTGGCGTCGTTGTCGTGGAAGGAGACGATAGCTGCATCCAACGGGTGGGCAGCCTCCCTGGCGTGTCCGCCGTCCTGCGGAATCTTGCGTTTGATCTGGCTGTTCCGCGGTCCGTCGAATTGTCTACGGAGTCGATCGGTGACGACGAGCCCTATTCTTGGCTTCAATGGCCGCTTCAGGCAATCGATGCTCCGGGTGCATGGGATACGGGGTATACAGGTGATGGTGTTCGCGTGGCGATTCTGGATACAGGTGTCGATAGTTCCCATCCTGACCTTATTGACAATGTCGATGTCGGAAGCAGCGTGTCCATGGTCCCGTGGGATGCAACCCTGGATCCTGTTCACTGGCACGGGACCCATGTCGCAGGGATTGTCGCGGCTGCAGACAATGAGTACGGAGTGATCGGCGTCGCCCCGAACGCCGAAATCATCTCAGTGAAGGTGTTCGGCGCCGATCCTGACAATCCGGATGAGATCGTCGGCTACTTCGATTGGACGCTGGCGGGGATCCTCCATGCAGTGGACGCGGGAGCGGACATCATCAACATGAGCCTCGGCGGCTACGTCGCCCATTGGGAGGTTCCGGCCAACGAGGCGAATGCGTTCATCAACCTGGTGAGAAAGGCGGTCAACTACGCCTACCAGCACGGCGTGGTCGTCGTTTGCTCTGCCGGGAACGATGCGTGGGATGGCCTAGGCGATTCGGGGATCCTTCATGTCCCATCGGACATCGGGAACGGCATCTGCGTTTCGGCAACAGGCCCGGTCGGATGGTGGTATGATCCGAATACGGATCTCGATCTGCTTGCCTCCTACAGCAACTACGGCCCGCAAGTCGACTTCGCGGCGCCCGGTGGCGACGCTCAACTCTACGGAATCGATCCGAATTGGTACTACGACATGGTTCTGAGTTGTTCGCCAGGAGGGTTCACGTTCGCTTCCGGAACCAGCCAGGCGGCACCACACGTTGCCGGTGTGGCGGCCCTGATCATCGAAGCCGGTGGAGGCGAGATGAAGCCCTCGCATGTGCTCCGGGAACTGCGGGCGAGCGCGGACGATCTGGGGAAACCAGGTCAGGACGTCGAGTACGGCTACGGACGTGTCAACGCAGCGAACGCCGTCTCGCCGTAGCGGAATCGAGCGAGATCAACAAGATGAAGCGGGCCCGGCTCCAAGCCCGGGCCCGTTTTTCTCTCGAAGCATCCAGTCGAGGCTTGACTTCTTGTGCCGTTCAGTGTGGAATCCAAGGGCTTCAGGTTGGATGGATCATCGGACAAGGAGGGGGAGATGTGGAAGATCGCGGTGGGGGTCGGGCTTCTTCTCGTGATCGGCGCGGGTGTCGTGCTGTTCGGCCCGTGGGACGATGATCGGGGATCGGACGTTGACTTCGGCTATCTCGGGAGCTGGGAGATAGCAGGCGATGCCTGGACGTACGGTGAAATGGCCGTTGGCGAACTCTCGGGATTGGCCTACGATGCCCAACGGGATGTGTACTACGCCGTGTCTGATAACCGCGGCGACGCCGGGACTCCAGGGAAGCTGTTCACCTTGGAGATCGATGCGGACAGCCATGGGATTGCAGACGTCGCGATTCTTGATGTCACGTTGCTGGATGCGGATCCAGGACCGGGGAGAACCGCGTACGGTAGCGGCGAGATCGATGCTGAAGAAGTCGTGCTGCTTCCCGACGATCGAATCATTGTCAGCTCGGAACGAGATCGTGATGGTCTTCCCTGGATTCGGACGTTCGATCTTGATGGCGATTGGTTGGGGGAAATCCCCGTCCCCGATCGCTTCATCCCCAGCTTGGGGAACGGTGTTCGCTCCAATCTGGCGTTTGAGGCGATGGCGCTGTCGACGGACGGCGAATGCCTCTATGTGGCCAACGAACAGGCGCTGGTCCAGGACGGACCGATGGCGGGGGTGGAGGAAGGAACCTGGATCCGCATCAGTTGCTACGATCTGACCGCTCAGACTCCCAGCGTCATCGCCGAGTACGCGTACCTCACCGAACCGATCTTTGTCTATCCGACCGACGGAACATATGCCGACAACGGCGTCGTGGCGATGCTCGATCCCGGCGATCTTCTTCCTCAGTTTGATCTGCTAGTGCTCGAGCGGGCATATTCCAGCGGAGTTGGCAACCACATTGTCCTATTCGGTGTGCGACTCGGCGAAGCGACCGGTGTGCAGGGGATTCCGTCGCTTCATGACACCTCGG
>RXOA01000111.1 GCA_003979035.1 Candidatus Bipolaricaulota bacterium | reverse complement strand
TAGCTTGCGCGCAACGCCCTATAGGCACGGTCCCGATTCCGATCGGTCGTATTCTGGGACAGAATCGTCACGACAAGCAGCTCGACGGGATCCGATGCTTCGAGTTCCGGAGATCCGAATGCCCGTTCCAGCCGATCGACCACTTCCCCGACCTCGACCCAACTGTTCACGGCGGAAGGGTAGGCGAAGATTGTCTCTTGATCCACCTCAGCCGACGCTCAATTCGAAACGGCGCTGACCGCGAATTACAATCGCGTTGGAGGCGATCGACATGATCCTGGTGGAAGACACGCTTCGTTCTCGATTTGCACGCATGATGGACGGGGAGAGCTTCATCGAACAGCTGACGTCCCTGCCGCTCGATCCGACCCCGGACCCGGATGCGGCAGTTGTTGCCTCCGGCGTGGGCATGCTGCGCGATGTGCACATCGGGTACTGGACCGGCGATCGATACAAAGAGACCATCTTCTGCGAACCGCTGGAGCTCCTCAGTGTGCAGGGGAACATCGGACACGATGGAACCAAGCGCGTCGTTCACTGCCACGTGACGCTGGCAAGGGAAGACGGATCTGTCGTCGGTGGGCATCTCCTGTCAGCAACGGTTCACAACACCGTCGAACTCCACGTGATTCCGCTTCCGGGAGTCCGCATGGCACGTCGAAGAGAGCCAACCGGTCTCATGGCGCTGTATCCGGAGAATCCGTGAAGCGCTGCGCCGCGCGCAAGCCCCGCAGACATTGCTCTCCCGTCATCGACGAGCGGCACTCGCGCTGAACTTCGACAAGTTCAATCAGTTCATCTTCGGTCGCGACGAGGAACCGTCCTGTTTCGGGAACAGCAAGACAACCGGGCGCCAGGTCGCCGACGCGGATCCCGGTAAGCTTGGTTCGATGCACCTTGACGCGATCGCCATCGATGAACGAGTACGCGCCAGGCCAGGGGTTCATTCCTCGCACGGTGTTGTGCACGTCTCGTGCGATTCGTCTCCACTCGATTCTGGCGTGCTCATGAGTCATCTTCGGCGCGTACGAGACGCCATCTCCGGGCTGTGGCCAGGGAAGAAGCGTTCCGGCGTGAATCCCCGCCAAAGTCTCAAGGATGCACTCCGCTCCGAGTACGGCCAGACGATCATGAAGCTCGCCTGCCGTTTCGTCCGGGCCGATCGATGCCTCCGCTTGAAGAAGGATGTCCCCGGTATCCATCCCATCTTCGATGAAGAACGTGCTGATGCCCGTGGTGGTCTCTCCATGTAGGATCGCCCAATGAATCGGCGCCGCGCCGCGATACTTCGGCAACAACGACGCATGAATGTTGATCGTCCCCTTGGGTGGAATGCCGTACACCTCGCGACGCAGAAGCTGTCCGTACGCCGCGACAACGAACACATCGGCTGCGGCCGCCTTCAACTCATCAATCGCGTCGTCTGTTCTCGCCGGCTGGATCACGGACAACCCGAGCGGCCGTGCCGCTTGCTTCACCACCGGCTCGCGAACACCCAACCCTCGGCCGGCCGGCCGGTCCGGCTGCGTCACAACAAGGGACACATGATGAGCGTTTGTCAGTGCCTTCAGCGCAGGAACCGCAAACGCAGCGCTCCCGAAGAATACGACATTCAAGCTTCCGCCCTTTCCTGGCGGCGTAGCTCCTTGAGCAGGCTCGATCGCCGAGCCGGACTCAGATGATCGATGAACAGGATCCCGTCCAGGTGGTCCATTTCATGCTGGATCGCCCGCGCCAGCAGGCCCTCCCCCTCGACTTCGACAGGTCGCCCGTCAAGGTCGAGACCGCGCACTCGAACCCACTTTTTCCGGACCACCGGACCGGAGATGCCGGGCAGACTGAGGCATGCTTCGTCGATCTCTTCCGCATCCTCCGATACCTCGACGATCTCGGGGTTGATCAGAACCTGGAACCGCTCATCCACATCAAGAATGAAGATTCTCTTGGAAATGCCGACTTGAGGAGCGGCGATGCCCACTCCGTTGGCACGCAACATTTCCTCCACCATCTTGGTGCACTCATCTTTCACGCGCCGGTCGATCGCATCGACTTCCATTGCCGGACGACGCAGAACTTCATCCCCATACGTTCGAATGCTCACGTCCCCATCCTTGTTTTCCTTGTACCGCGATTATAAAGTTCCTGTTGCCATGAGACAAGATAATGGCGATTCCATGAAGCTTTTCCGCAAGATTCTCTCGCTGGAGCAGCGCCTTGGCTACACGGACAAGGCTGTGATTCACGGGCTTGAGACATTCGTTCGTCAGTTGGATCCTCAGCGCGCCGAACTTGTCGCCGGATATGCTGATGCCACCCACTTCGATCGCCAGCGTGCGATCGAACGGCTTCTCGAGTCAATCGATGACGAGCGGACAATCGAGCCCAACGCCGATGACTCCATACGTCCGAACGATCTGCCGCCACCGCGTCCGACACGATGTTCCTCATCTCCCGGGTCAGGCAGCGCCCGTCTCGACGATCTTGTCGCTCAAGCCCCCGGTGTCGGCGGCAAGCGAAGCGAGTTGCTCGCCCGCCTCGGAATCAGAACCATTGAGGACCTGCTCCTCTATCTTCCACGCCGTCTTGAGGATCGAACCCGGTTTGAGACCATCGGGCGGCTTCGCCCAAAGGACGAAGTGTGCGTCCGTGCGGAAGTCCTCGGGGTCGATCGGTTCCGTACGGGCCGTCGGTCCGACGCGATCAAGGTCTCTCTCGGCGACGGAACCGGATTTCTCTATGGCGTCTGGTTCAACCAGCCGTGGATCGCGCAGCAGCTCAAGCCCGGAGAAACCATCGATCTGTACGGCAGAATCGAGCGTCACTACGGGGAACTTCAAGTGCAGTCCCCGATCTGGGAACCGGCCGGCGACAAGCAGGAGACGGGGCGGATCGTTCCCATCTATCCCCTGACAGACGGTCTCACCGCCAAGCAACTGCGGTCGATCCTTCAACGGTGTCTGGACAGGTACGCCCCGCTTCTCACGGAAGTCGTTCCCGAGGAGATCCGCGTCCGTCACGGCTTCATCGGTCGCTCCGAAGCCGTTGTCGCACTGCACCGCCCCGACTCCACGGAATCGTTCGAGATCGCCCGACGCAGCCTCGCCTTCGAGGAATTGCTGCTGCTTCAGGCCGCCCTCCGGACAAAACCACGAGAACTCAAAGGCACTCCCCACGCGAACGGCAATCAGCTGGCAACGTCCCTCCTTGCATCCCTTCCGTTCACACTGACTGCGGGACAGCGCACCGCCGTCGAGGAAATCGTGCGTGACCTAAGAAGCAACCGGCGCATGCTGCGTCTCCTCCAAGGCGATGTCGGCGCCGGGAAGACCCTCGTCGCCGTCACCGCTTCGCTATACGCGATCGAGGCAGGGTACCAAGTCGCGTTCATGGCCCCCACGGAGGTTCTTGCGGAACAGCATTTCCGCACCATCGGACGCCTCCTTGAACGGCTTCCGGTCCGCATCGAGCTTCTCGTCGGCGGGCGCGCCAACAGCGAGACGCACACCCTCCTCGCGAACGGATCGATCCATCTGGTCATCGGAACCCACGCCCTGATCCAAGAAGCAGTACAGTTTTCACAGCTGGGGCTGGTCATCATTGACGAACAACACCGATTTGGGGTTGTTCAACGCTCAGCAATCGAGGACAAGGGGAAGCTCGTGGATCTGCTTGTCATGAGCGCCACCCCGATCCCCCGAACGATTGCGCTGACGCTGTACGGCGAGTTCGACCAATCGCTGATTCCGGAGATGCCATGCGGGCCCAAGAACACGCGGACAATGTGGGTGGGAAAGTCCCACCGAGACGAGGTCTATGGGAAGATCGACACTCTTCTTCGCGAGAAGAGCCAAGGGTTCGTCATCGTGCCGATGATTGAAGAATCGGAGAAACTCGATCTGAAAGCCGCTGTCAGCGTTGCCGAAGAGTTGGCGCAGCGGTTCCCATTCGCCAACGTGAGCCTCATTCACGGCCGAATGTCCGCTGAAGACCGCAATGCGGCGATGGACCGATTCCGTTTCGGAACGTGCCAGCTCCTCGTCGCCACCACGGTGATCGAGGTAGGCATCGATGTTCCGTCCGCCTCGTTCATGGTGATCGAACACGCGGAACGCTTCGGACTGTCTCAGCTCCATCAACTACGAGGACGGATCGGCCGAGCAGGACAAGATGCCGTCTGTTACGCCATTGCGGACGCCGCCACAGAGGAAGCCCAGCGCCGGCTTGAAGCGTTCTCCACACACCTTGATGGATTCGCGCTTGCTGAGCAAGATGTCCAGATCCGCGGCCCCGGTGACCTGTTGGGAACGAAGCAACACGGTTTCCTGAGCCAGCTGCGTGCAGCCGATCTGCTGCGGGATCGAGAGCTTCTTGACGTTGCCCGTGAGGAGATGTCCGGCCTTGAGGAATGGCCGTCGCTGCTCGAAGCTGCCGAGCGACGATTCGGAGAGACCCTCCGCTGGCTCCAAATCTGACCGGCTCTTGGGGTACGGGGTACAGCGCGCCGCTTTCGCCTCCGGAAGGAGGAAGCCCGAACCAAGACACAAGGGGTCTAGCGGATCAACGTTCCGAGCTGCCACGCACCGTCGCCACCCAGCGCCGGGAGCGAGGTCGCCTTGCTCCCGTCAAACACAACAATCGGAATGCCGTGCTCTCGACAAAGCTCGACCGCGACCACGTCCATCACCCGATAACGTGCGGCAATGAACGCATCGTACGTCAGCTCCTTCAGAGGCTTCCCTGGTTTCGCGCTCCCGTTCGGATCGGATTCGTACACGCCGTCGACATTCGATGCCTTCGCAAGGAGAACCGCTCCGATCGATGCGGCCCGGATTGCAGCGGCAGTGTCGGTGGAGACAAACGGATTGCCCGTCCCTCCGGCAAAGATGACGATCCCCCCCTCCGAAAGAATGGCCTGCGCCGCAATCGGATCGACGGCGGCGATTCCGCCTACAGGAACGGCGGATTGAATCAGCGCCGTCCGGCCGACGGCTTCAAGGTAGGCTTGAAGCGCCAACGCATTGAGAACCGTGGCCAGCATGCCCATCCGATCGGCTCGCACTCTCGGCAGCCACGGGCTTTGAGCTCCACGAAGAATATTCCCTCCCCCAATGACAACCGCCACCTCGGTCTCGCTTCGCGACTCCGAGATGGCGGCCAAACCTCTGGCAACCCGTTCCAATGCAACAGGGGAGAAAGGCGCGCCGCCTTCTTTCAACATCTCGCCGCTCAACTTGACGAGGATGCGACGGGGGCCGCCCATGCGATCACTCTCCTATGGAAAATCGTGCAAAACGGCGAATCATGACGTTCTCGCCGGTCTTCGTTCGCAGAGAGGCCAACAGATCTTCCACAGTCTCCGACGGGTCTTTCACAAACGGCTGCTTGAGGAGACACACTTCGGTGTAGAACTTGGCAACGCGTCCGTCAAGCGCCTTCTCGATAATCGCGTCGGGCTTTCCTTGGGCACGGAGTTGCGCCCGATAGATGTCTTTCTCCTCTTCAAGATCCGATTGAGGAACATCTTCCGGTGCCACGTATCGAGGACAAACAGCGGCGATATGCATGGCGACGTCGTTGGCAAATGTGACGAAGTCCGCGCTCTTTGCGGCAAAATCGGTATTCGCCGACACATCCAACAGCACGCCAACCTTGCCACTGTGATGGACATAGGCAAAGATCCCGCCTTCGTTGGCCTCACGTCCTTTGTGTCCGATCAGCTCAAGCCCCTCTTCGCGAAGGATCTTCTTGGCCTTCTCAAGGTCGCCGTCGGCTTTTTGCAGGGCGCGCTTGCAGTCCATCATCCCAACCCCTGTCTGGGCTCTGAGCGTCTTGACGTCTTCGCTGCGAATTGTCATGTGGTTGCCGCCTTTGACTCTGGCCTATTCGTCCTTTTTTCCCTCAGATTCCGTCTCCGCTTCCACAGCACCGTCGGCTTCCTCATCAGGCTCAGGCGTCGCTACCGGTACGGGCTCAGCTTCCGGCTCAGCTTCCGCCTCGGTCTCCGTTTTGGCCGCGGGTTCGGTTTCGGACTCAGTCTCTACCTCAACTGCGGGTTCGGTTTCGGGCTCAGCTTCGAGATCGATGGTCTCATCCACCACGGCTACAGCGGCTGCCTTGTCTTCCTCAGCGGATTTGCTCTCGAGTTCCGGGGCTGTTGCGACCGCTGCCGGCGCTGCTTGCCGCGGTGCATCCTGCCGACCTTCGTGCCCCTCAATCACGGCATCGGCGATCCGCGATGTGATCAGCTTCGTCGCTTTGATCGCATCATCATTTCCGGGAATCGGGAAGTCGATCGGATCCGGGTCACAATTCGTGTCGACAATGGCAATCACCGGTATTCCCAGAAGGTTCGCCTCATGCACCGGATTCGCCTCGACATCCGGGTCGATGACGTACATCAGATCCGGAACCCGCTGCATGTTTCGCAGTCCATCCAGATTCCGCACAAGTTTCGCCAGTTCGCGGCGCAACTTGCTGGCTTCTTTGTTGGGAACATGCTCGATCGTCCCATCCTCGATCATCCGCTCAAGTTCTTTCATCCGATCGATGCTGTGCTTGATCGTGGCGAAGTTGGTCAGCGTTCCGCCAAGCCATCGGCGGTTGACATAGTGCGCGCCACAGCGCTGGGCCTCTTCGAGAATCGTTGTCTGCACCTGCTTCTTCGTCCCGATAAACAGAATCTCCTTGCCTTCGGCGGCGTTATCGCGAACGTAGTAGTAGGCCTTCTTGAACAGCGCTACCGTCTGCTCAAGATCGATAATGTGGATCCCCTTGCGCTCGGTAAAGATGTAGCGCGACATCTTGGGGTTCCATTTTCGCGTCCGGTGACCGAAGTGTACCCCGGTCTCCAAAAGCTCCTTCATCGTAAGAACGTCCACATCATCCTCCCCTTGTTGGCGTGTATGGGTTGCCCGCTTGATAGTCTGCGTAGTATAGCCAACGACAATACGCGGTTCAATCGCCCACTACATGGGGCATTGATGGCCGCTCCGGGGAGCTCGCGTTCTGTCGTCAGTCCAACGTATAATCGCAGTGTGAGGCTTATCCTATGACGCAACCGAACGTAGCGCAAGTAAAGGGTTCAGGGCTCCGTGAGCTTCCCCGGAACATCGAAGCGGAACAGATCGTCCTCGGCTCCGCCCTCCTGGAAGCGGAAACCGCTGTTCCTGTCTTGATTGAAGCTCTGAAGCCGGAGCACTTCTACCACCGGGCGCACCGCATCTTCTTCCGAGCGATTCGGGAAATGTTCGACCGCGGAGATCCGATCGACATCGTCACGATGGCGAACCACCTTGAAGAACAGGATCAGATCGATGCCGTCGGCGGGCGGATGTATCTCAATGAACTGCTCGATCGCGTCACCACCACGGCAAGCCTTGAATACTACTCGGGCATCGTGAGGAAGAAGGCGGTGTTCCGTTCACTGATCGAGGCGGGCGGTGTGATCACCGAATTGGGCTACAACGAGGCCTTGGAGACGGACGAGGTGCTCGACAAGGCCGAATCGATCGTATTCGGGGTCTCCTCCGCAAAGGGCGAAGGGGCATCGTACCATCACGTGCGCGATTTTCTTTACGATCACATCGCCGCGCTGGAGGAACTGCATCGAGACCCCAACCGACATACTGTCACCGGGTTCTCGACGGGGTTCCCGAAACTGGATGAGATGACGTCGGGAATCCAGCGTTCCGATCTTCTCGTCCTTGCCGGGCGTCCCGGAACGGGAAAGACAAGCTTCGCTCTTGCGCTGGCCCGCCATGTCGCGATCCGGGAGAGCGCCACCGTTGCGGTGTTCTCTCTTGAGATGTCCAAGGAGCAGTTGCTCGAACGACTCCTCTGCGGAGAGGGGAAAGTCAGCCTGCACCG
>RXOA01000110.1 GCA_003979035.1 Candidatus Bipolaricaulota bacterium | reverse complement strand
GACTCCTCGAAGCTCTCCGCGATGGCTCCGAGGAGTTGATGCCTTTTCGGCTAACGATGCGATGACGAGCTGTCGTCCCGGGGCGGCGACTCCGGTTCGCTCGGGTCGTCCTCCCCGTTAGAGTCAAGCGTTTCTCCGGGGTTCTCTGCAGGGTCTTCCGGGTCGGGGATCGAGGTTTCGTCACCGATTCCGATTGCCGAGCGGCCGTCGACGATCAGGTTGCCCGCGAATCGGTCGGTGTCCGCCAGAAGGAATTCGGGCGTCGTCGCGAGGGCATCCACCGGGCAAGCGTCAACGCATTGGGCGCAGAATGTGCAGCGCGCGACGTAGATGCGAATCTTCTTGTCATCGGGAAGGAATTCGATGACATTGGCGGGACAAACCCGAATGCACAGCTTGCAGCCGATGCACTTGTCGCGGTCGTAAGCAAGCTTGCCCCGAAGATCGCTGGGTACGGGAACCGGCGGATGAAGCGATGCCTCGCCGGATGCAACCTTGCCGAGGAATCCAGTCACCGAACGCGGCATATACTTGGCCGGGAACGGATTGGTCGACGGCTTGTGAAACAGCTGACGGAACAGCGTGGCCAAAATCACGGTTGCTTCCCTCCTATACGATTCGATCCAGTGCAAGAAGGATCAGCCCGAGGAAGGACAACGCGGTAACGGGGAGCCAGAACAAACGCGTTACCTGATTGATCTTCAAGCGAGCGAACGCGACGCGCACGACGATGACGGAAACAAACACGACGGCAAACAACTTCACCAGGTAGAAAGCGACGTCCACCAAGCCGGCGGCGAACCCCGTGAGTTCGAAGATGCCGGACAAGCCGTAGGGGATGAACAAGCCAACAATGAGCGACCCCATCACAACGAGTTTCAGGGCGTCGGCCAAGTAGAACAGGGCCAGGTTGCGGCCCGAGTATTCGGCGAGGATCCCCCCCGCGATTTCCGTTTCCGCCTCAGGAATATCGAATGGGATCTTCGATAGCTCGGCCGGCGTGACGATCATCAGCGAGACGAAGAGAAGAAGCAGCCCGATGACGCCGAGCGGACCGACCACGGTCCACAGAGGGTTGGCGGCGAGAACTCCCAGTGAGAAGACCTGGCTGCCAGCAGGGAGAGCGATCGAGAGACGCCATGCCAGGCCGACCAAGGTGATCGCAAGCGGGAATTCGTAGCTCATCAGCATGACCATCTCGCGTTGCGCTCCGATGGTGGCGTACGGTGAGGATGCGGCGAAACCGCCCAGCATCATCGCCAGCGACGGCACGGCGAGAAGGTACAGCACGAGAATCAGATCGCCGTAGCCGCCAAGAAGCGGCGCGAAGCCCCCCAGGGGGACGTAGAGGAGAGCTGTTGCGGTCGCGGCAAGGCACACGACCGGCATGAGGTTGAACAGCCAACCGACGGCCTTGTCGGGAACGATGTTCTCTTTCACCATCAGCTTGATGACGTCGAAAAACGGCTGTCGCAACGGAGGTCCGATACGGCCCTGCATCTGCGCCGCGAGCTTGCGATCAAGCCCCTTGTAAACCAAGCCCAGCACCCCCGCACCGAAGAGGATGAGCATGCCTTGCCAGATTGCGTTGCCGATTGAGACGGTCATCCGCAAACCCTCCTTGTCTTCTCGCGTGACAGCTTGATAAGCTCCGCCTTCTGCAGTATGGCTCGTCGCCCGTGATCCCCGGAATCGACGAGATGCACGCGGTCCATGCAGCACATGCAGGGATCGATCGATGCGGCGATGATCGGGATATCGGCGATCTCATCTCCAAGGAACTTCGGAACCCACGGCATGAGATTGGAATAGGTCGGCGCTTTGACCTTCCATACGACTGGTTCCTCGACGCCCGCCTCAAGACGAACGTAGTGGAACACCTCGCCGCGTGGCGCCTCGTGACGCCCGATTCCCTCTCCTTCCGCCTTCTTCAAGGCGGCGAGGAGCGCGGGGACCTTGGGGATTGATTGCAGCTCGCCGCTTGGCATCGTTTCCAGGCAATGCTCGATGATCTTGATGGATTGGGCGACCTCCAAGAGGCGCACGATGATGTTGTCGTAGACATCACCGATTGCGTCGGTGCCGAAGTCCTCAGGGGTGATGGCATGGAGATCCATGTCGGCATACGAGAAGTACGGCCAATCCTGCCGAACATCCTTCTTCACTCCGGAAGCGCGCGCCGTCGGGCCGACCGCGCAAAGGGCGATTGCCTGATCGTAGGTCATCACCCCGATGTTCCGCGTGCGCATCTCCACCGACTTGTCATGAAGGAACGCGTCGATCAGTTGCTGCAGAATACCGTTGTAGTATTCGAGAGCCTCATAGGCAAGATGCGCCTTCTCTTGCGGGATGTCGCGCCGCACGCCGCCGTAGATCGGAATCGCATAGTCGACTCGATTTCCGGTGAGCTGTTCGAGAAGATCCATCACTTTCTCGCGCACATTCCATGTCAGGTGAAGCAGCGTATCGAACCCCAATTCGTGGGCGCCGACTCCTGCCCAGAGAAGATGGGAGTGAATCCGCTCAACTTCACCGATGATCGTGCGAATGGTTTGCGCTCGCGGAGGAACTTCAATCGCCGCGGCGGCTTCGACCGCCTGGACGAGGGTCAGGGGATGGGATATGGAACAGATGCCACAGATTCTCTCCGAAAGATAGAGGGTCTGAATCAAGTTCCGGCGCATGCCCATGTACTCGATGCCCCGATGGGCGAAGCCCGGCTGAATATCGACGCCGACAATCCGCTCGCCTTCGATATCGAACGAGAACCGAATCGGCTCCTTCAGGGCTGGATGAGTCGGTCCAATTGGAATGGAGTAGGACGTCAATCCGCACGTTCTTTCCTCTCCCAGATCAAGGTTGATTCGTTCGTTATGCATCTTTCGTCTCCCACTTCACGAGTCGCTCGACCATGGTATCGGTTTCGCGCTGGCTCTCCTCGTCCCGCCGCCAGGGATGGATGGTCATGCCTTCGGGCAGGAAGAGATTGCGGTCGTCGGGGATGCCGTCGAACACGACTCCGTAGAATTCGTGTTTCTCGCGCTCGGATGTCAACGCTCCCGGGACGAGATCCGTAATCGTCGGCACCCTGAAGTCGCTCTTCGGAACGCCGATTTGCACCGTGACACAGAGCTCCCCGAAGTGCGTTCCCCACCCCACCGTGAAGTGGTAGTTGAGGAGAAGGGTCTCGCCGAGGTCATCGCCGGAGATCACCGTGAGGTGAGGAACGAACGCGGCGAGTAGGGCGGCGGTGGCATCACGTAGCGCGGATCGATCCACCTTGACCCACAGGTCGGGATACGTTGTTCGGTCATCCCCCCCGGCGACGATGCGCTCGACGACATGGGCATCGAGAAGACTCTCCCCCAGAGCGGTCTGCAATGCTTCGAGGACTTGGTCGGTCTTCATTTGCTCACCCCCGCGCTCTCCAATTTGGCGACGGCCTTGACCACGCCATCGATGATCGCTTCCGGCCTTGGCGGACAACCCGGAACGTAAACGTCGACGGGGATAACGTTGTCGATCGGTCCGACGACGTTGTACGACTCATAGAAGACGCCGCCTGTCGAACCGCATCCGCCGACGACCACGACCGCCTTGGGATCCGGTGTTTGCTCGTAGACACGTTTGAGGCGCGGGAGCATCGGGCGCGTGACCGGTCCGGTTACCAGCAGAACATCGGCATGGCGGGGAGTTCCTGTCAGCATGATGCCGAACCGCTCCGTGTCATAGCGAGGCGTAAGCGCGGCGACGATCTCAATGTCGCACCCGTTGCATGAGCCGGTGGCGATGTGGAACACCCACAATGCGCGTTTGAATGATCGAGGTAATTGTGACATGGTTTCACCTACTCAGCACGAGAACGATCAAGACGACGCCAAGAGTCCCGACAAACAGCGCAACGTAGTCACTGAGGAGTCCGGTGTGCAAGGCGCGCACACGTCGGTAATAGGCGGAAAGCCCGTCGACGAATCCCCAGTACAAGTGGGCGCCGCGTACATGAAGAGCGGAGGCTTCCGGTTCTTCGTTCCCGGACAGGAAGACCTTTGTCTGACCCGTGTTTTTCTTGTACTGCTTGTTCCCGAAGCGACGAAGGAACAGCGCTCCCGCAACCACGCCGAGGAACAGCAGCAGCCAGGCGATTGGGTTCCAGGCTCCGAATCCCGTTGTGATTCCAGTCATCCTATCCTCCCATCCCGCTCATCACGGCCTGGATGTACGCATCGCGTCCGCTCCACAGCGCCTGTGCCGCTGGTGTGACGATCCTGTCGACGAAGAAGCCCGGGAACAGCCCGAAAGCGACGACGACGAGAGCGAGCAATCCCATCGAAACCAACATCGAAATCGGAACCGGTCGCATCACGTCCGTGGGTTCCGTCCGGGGGCCAAGGAACGCGGCCTGGAACGCGCGAAGAAACACGGCAAGAAGCAAGATACTTGCCAAGATCGCAACGATGGCAAGCACGGGCGAGAGCCTGAACGTGGATTCATAGATCATCAGTTTCGAGGCGAATCCATTCAACGGCGGCATCCCCGCGAGGGCAAACGCACCGAGCATGAAGAATGCCGTGGTCCACTTCAGATCATGGGCGATCCCGCCCATCCCCTGAAGGTCGCGCGTCCCTGCGCGACGGATCACGATTCCTGCGGCGAGAAACAGCAGGCCGATGCAGGCAGCATCGTTGATCATGTGGAACAGCCCACCCTGAAGGGCGACGAAGCCGAAATCGGACGGCTGCAGCGCCGTCATCGCTGCGAATCCAACGCCGACGGCGAGCATCATGTAGCCGATCTGTGAGACGGCGCCGAAGGCGATCAATCGCTTGAGGTCGCGTTGAACGAGCGCCATCGTGACGCCCACGATGATCGTCAACACCGCGAGGCCGATCAGGATCCATGCGAGCGACTGCGGACTGTAGGCGCTGCCATACAGTGTGAACAGCACACGGAACAGGCCGTAGAGACTGGCCTGGCTGTTGGCCACGAGCAGGATGGATGCAGCGCCTGGGGCCTCACCGTAGGCATCGGGCGCCCACATGTGCATCGGAACAGCGCCCGCTTTCATCGCCAGGCCGGTCAACAGAAGTCCAAGCGCGATCTTGTCCACCAGCGCCGCGCCTGACCCGATCATGGTGGCCAGGTAAGCGATGTTGAGCCCGCCGTACTGCCCGTAGAGGAGTCCGACGGCAAGCAGGACGAACAGCCCCGACAGGGTGTACAGTGTCATCACCTTGAAGGCGGCTTCCTGTGATCGCCCGTTCCACACGCGGAAACCGACCAGACTGCATGCTGCGATCGATGTGATCTCCAGGAAGACGAAGAAATTGAACAAGTCTCCTGTCATCTCCATGCCGAAGATGCCGACAATGAGGAGAAGCATCAGGCTGTCTTTCAGCGTGGCGCCGGAGCGTTCCTTCCAGAACGAGGACGTATAGAGCACGGCAGCGAGCGCAGCGAGCGCGGTGATCAACATCATGAACACGCTCAAGCCGTCCAATTCGAACATGATTCGTATCGGTGCGACCATCCCGCTGGGAAGCGAAAGGCGTCCTCCAAGGACGTATACGATCGGAGATGCGCCGGCCGCATAGAAAGAGGCGGCCAGATACCCGGCGATTGCCGTCGTCAGGAGCGCGATGAGCCCAACGAAGAAGCGTCGAAGGCCCGACCCAAGCTTGCCCACCAAAGGAACGGCGAACGCTCCGAGCAATGGCACAGCGACAAGCAGCACGGGAGCGTGGTGCAGTAGAGCGTTCATCCCTTAAGCTCCTTTATCTTCTCGGCATCCAGGGTCTGGTAGTGTCGGTGGATAAACACGACGAAGCTCAGGAGGAGCGCCGTGGTTGCCAGACCAATGACAATACTGGTCAGGGTCAATGCTTGCGGGGTCGGCAGCACCCGCAAGGTTGTGGGATCCGAATACGTATAGATTGGAGCTTGCCCCCCGGCTCGGTAGCCGACCGTGACAAGGAACAGATTGACGCCGGTTTCGATGATCGACACGCCGATCACCATCTTGATGAGGTTGCGCTTGAACAGCAGGGCGTAGAGGCCAATGACAACCAGCAACGCCGACACGACGAACGGCACTTGCCCGAGGGTCATTCTGTCGCCTCCTTGCGTGCGCCGATGACCATGATGATCAAGATGGAAGCGATTCCTGTCATGACCTTCAATCCGACGGCCCAGTTCATCAACGGGAGCACGCCGCCGCTGGCGAGCGCTGCCGGGTCCGATCCACCGAACACCGAGCCGGAGTTGGCGAGGATGTTGTAGAAGAACGCCGTTCCCACTCCCGCAAACGCAAGGCCGAGAAACGCCAAGGCACCGACTTCTTCCAGCGACTGGAGTAGGTGGCGATTGAGAGCGCCCTTCAAACCGGCCGTGCCGAAAGCCACCAAGGCAAGGGCGAACGCTGAGGCGACGACTGCGCCGCCCTGAAAGCCCCCGCCGGGGGTCAAATGACCGTGCATGATCACGTAGAAGCCGAACACGATGATCAGTGCGTAGGTGAAGCGGGTTACAGTTCTGACGATGACTGACATCCCACTGCTCATCGTTCATCCTCCCGAACAGTCCGAAACAGCGCGAGCACACCGACAACCGCGGCGAACAGGACGGTGGCTTCGCCGAGCGTGTCGAATCCGCGATAGTCAAACACGACTGCGGTAACGACGTTGTTGGCGACCACTTCGGTCTGGCAATTGACAAGGAAGTAGTCATCCATCTCGCTGTGGGACGGCTCGCCGAACGGTCTCATCGTGGTTGCAGCAACCACGAGAAACGCGGCCACAAGGAGGAATGCAGCAACGGTCAGCGCTTTTTTCATTGCTGCTCCTTTCTTCGGGTTCTTCTGAGTGCAATGATGTAAATGGCCGTGGTCAACGCGGCGCCGATCCCGGCCTCGGCGATCGCAACATCGGGCGCTTGAAGAAGGTAGAATTCCAGCGAAACAAGCAGGCTGGCGGCTGCCAACGCGATCACGGACGAAAGCAGATCGCGGAGTGTCACGGCAAGCACTGCTCCGCAGATAATCAGCGTCAGTGTAACGATTTGCAGAATCGTTTCAGCGATCATGACTCCTCCTCCAGGCGATCCACGACGGCGCCCACCGGCTTGACGCCGCTACGGTGGGCGGCGCGAGCGATCGCGTGAGAGCCTGTCGGATTGGTGAGAAGAAGTGCCACCAGGGCAATGATGGAGTGGATCGCCAGGGTTTGGTGGGCGGCACCGCCGCGGGCGAAGCCGTAGACGATGACCGCTGCCGTCGTGAAGATCGAGCCGAAGGTCGTGCACTTGGTGGCGCCGTGAAGGCGTGTGTAGACATCCGGAAACCGGACGAGCGCCACGGAGCCGAGCACGCTGGCTGCAAGCCCGATTCCGAACAACACGTAGATCAGAATAGTCATGGGCTCTTCTCCAAGTAGCGGGCCACATACAGTGTGCCGACGAATGAAAGCAGGGCATAGATGATTGCGACATCCACGAACACGACTTGGTCGAACGCGGCGGCAAGCACAATCATCGTCGCGACAACCATGGTGTTGATCGTGTCCAAGCCGACCACCCGGTCGGCGACCGTTGGGCCGAGGCCGATCCGCACGACGCTGATGATCATGCACAGCGACAGCACAGCGGCCACGGCGAAAAACGCAACCGAGGAGACGATCATTCCGTGATCCTCCTTGCCCATGCCTCGAACGACCCGCAGACCTCCCTAGAAGACGGTTCGGTGTTGGATACGTTGATCCAATGCACGTAGAGAGCGTGAGTATCTTCGTCAATGTCCACTGACAGCGTCCCCGGGGTGAGCGTGATGGAATTGGCCATCAGCGTACGTCCGAGATCTGTAGAGAGTTCCGGCATCAGTTTGACGATTCCCGGGCGGATCTTTCCAGTGATGACGCGATAGGCGACGTCCAAGTTGGCCCGCGCCATTGCGAACAGGAAAGGTCCGAACAGGTAGACAAGGAACAGCACCCATCGAAGCGGATTGAACATCCGCAGCATGGCGCGTCGCTCCTTGCGCTCCGCCGGGAATCCGACATTGCGAGCGATCAATCCGGTCAGAGCGGCCAAAACGGCACCGGCGACCAATTCCTCTACGCTCCACAACCCCACCGTACCACTAGGGAGAGTGAGCAGGAGATATGCTGCGAAGGCGACAATCGATGTAGCCAGGAATACAAGCATGAAACCCCCTCCATAGAGCAGCGTGTGGTGCTCAGGACCTCTCCCGTGAAACGGCCTATATTACGCAAGCGCCGCGCGGCGAGTCAACCACGATCGCGTTCCGGAGCGGCAATTGACCGGAGACGGAGGCCGGATGAACACCTGGCATCTCTCTCTCGCACGGCGGACCGATGTCCGCTGATGATGCGGCGCGGCGCCGTGCGCAGACAGCGGTTTGCGCTACGGTGGAGAGGTCCTGTCACCGTAGAAGGGGGGGGCGATGCGTCGCGCGACAATTGCTCGCGAGTTGGTCATTACGGCACCGAATGCCCCGGGAATTCTCGCGGAGATCACGGATCGTCTGTATCAAATGGGGATTGCCATCGTCGCCGTGACCGTTCAAGTTGCGGACGGCCACGCGGTGATCCGGTTGTTGACGGACAATGAGTCGTACGCCGTTGAAGCGCTGCACGGCATGCAGCTGCCACTGGAGCACCGTGAAGTGGTGCTTGTCGACCTTCCCAATCGGCGTGGCTTTCTGGGCAAGTTGGCGGATGCTCTTGGGCGTGATGGCATCGATATTCTAGACCTTTACCTTACGGTTGCGAGAGGCGCCACATCCGCTTTGCTTGTGTTCACCTGTTCGCACAACGGGAAAGCCGTGCAGCTGCTGCGAGGGCACTAAACGCTTGTCGTTCAGGAATCGCTACCGCTGAAACCGCCTCATGCGCAGAAAACGCGGAACGAGACGGCGGGTATCGTTCGCTGTGTCTTCCGATTGTGATCCGGCGAAACGGGCTCTACTCCACTGACAGCATCACAGTGACCGAATCCGAGGCGCCGTCGTTGTCGATGACTGTCAAGGTGATCGGGTACTCACCAGGCGCGTTGAACCGGTACTCGGTCGTCGCTCCCAGCGCATCCGTTGCGCCGTCTCCGTCAAGGTCCCATTCATAGGCGACGATCTCGCCGTCGAAGTCGAACGACCATCCACCATCGAATAGGACGGCGCTTGCCGTGGTGGCCGGATCGGGGGATGACGTGAAATCGGCGAATGGCGGCTGGAATGTCAACACCAATTGCCTCGGGCGGATGAAACCGGCGAAGTCCACCGCCGCCGCCGCGTCTCGCTGCAGGGTGACGATGATCGAATCCTGCGTCGTGAATTCGAATCGCGCGGGCAGTGTCGCACGATCCACCGTCACGGCATACGTCCCCGGCTCAAGGGCCATGAATTCGTACGCACCGGAGACGGAAGTCACCGTTTCCAGGAGGGTCCCTTCCTCCGAAGCGAGCGTAATCCGTACGCCTTGAATCCCAGATCGTGCGGCCGTCTCCGTGGCGGCCTCGCTCCGGCCTTGGTTCTGGGATCGCCCCGATGTCAGCCCGTCATCCTCTTCGTCGGGTTCGGCTTCGACCTCGAGCACAGCACCGAGGATGCGAAGAGAAGGGCGAAGGGCGAGATTCACGAATCGGTGCTCTCCGGCGACAAGAACGACCTCGACTGGTGCGTCAAGAACCGCTCCCGCCACCGGCTCCGCAAGCGTGACCACGTAGCTCTGGGCTGGAAGCGGGGCGAACCGGAACAATCCGGCAGCATCGGTAGAGACGAGTTGCTCCTCGTCACGCAACGATACGAGGAGCGATCCGAGAGGTAGGTCGCCCTCCTCAAGAGCGAGGTCAAAGACGCCGTTGCCGTTGTAGTCGATGAAAGCCCGACCTTCGATTTGCCCGGAGTCCAGCGCGAACGGTAACGGGAGGTCGAACCGCGTTGCGATCTTCAAGCCGAGTGACCACGTTGGCACGGACAGCCCCTCCCGATCCCACGCGATGCCAACGTCGAAGGCGATGTCCAGTGCCCCGTCAGAGGCGTAATGAAGAGACAGTGTCAGATCCCGATCATCTTCGGTGGCTGCTGCCAACAAGGTTCCGCCCAGGGTGGAGTCGAGGGACTCGACGAGCAAGGATAGGCGGCTCGTTCCGTCAAGCCGCTCCGCTGTCCGTCGATCGACGATCGTCTCGAACTCCGCCATCAAGGTGATGATCCAGTCGTCGAAGGCCACGCCGAATTCCTGAATCAGCTTCCACTCCCGAAGGCGATGATCAAATGGTCGATTCCATCGATCGGTGATTCGGGCGAACGATCGAAACGGGAACGATGTCTTCGACTGCTTGATCGTAATCGCGTAGCTCGAGCGGATGCTATCCTCGTCGGACTCGATCATCCGCTCGCGCTCCAGATCGGCGATGGCGGTGATCTCCGGTAGGGAATCGGGAAGGCCGATGTCAAGCGTCAAACCGAGCCGATCGGACACACCGGTCATCCGTGTCGGATCTCGCTCCACATTGGATCGTTCGTGCGAGAAGGATGTCCCCAAAGAGAATGCATCATCTCGGTATCGCTGGCTCAATCCATAGCCCACTCGATCGGCGAGCCCGAATGGAAACGCTCCACCGACTCGGAAGGCGTCGAACACCATGAACGATTCCCCGATGTCGCAGCGAACATTGCCGATGCCGGCCCACGATCCCGTGCCGTTGTCCTGTCCGAGGGCCCCCTCCAGCTCGAACGACCACTCGGACAGACCTTCAGATATGGAAGTCCCGACACGTTGGGCGCAATCGAGCCCGAATCCCTGAACGTACAACGCCACCGATGACGCCTGAGAGACCACGGTGCGGCGTTCGAGGTACCCGATGCCGGCACGGAGTTGCTCCGCACCGAAGGTTGCGGCCCCTCCGGCAGTCGCTTCTGTGGGCTTGCCCCCGACCACGGCGAGCGCGGCCAACAGGGGTGTTGAGATGGATAGCCGTGCGCCGGTGATCGTCGCCGACAAGAGGGTTGTCAGCGACGTCGAGACGTCGCCGACCTTCATGGAGACGGACGGCGTCTCGTAGGCGATGAGGAACGAGGATACGGAAAGCGGCTGAGGTCCGAACAGCGACTCGAGATGCAGCCGGAAGGCAAAGTCGTTGTCGGCCACGATTTTCTCGCCTTGCACGGAGAGGGACGCCCGAGGCATCGGGGTCGTGAGCGGCGGGGGAAAAGCCTGAGTCGAGTCGATGATCACCTCAATGGGAAAGACGGTAGCGACCGTCGACGGAACGCGACTGGGATCCGGGGGAAGGACGGCAACCTCCACGAACCCTTGCGCTACGGTGCCGTCATGAATGGTAGATCGAGCCAGGATTGGGACGAGAAACCGTGCCGGACCCGTGGAAGCGTCAACCCGGACGACGACTTCAACCGGGAGGACTTCCCGTGGGGAGAGGGCGACGACAGCGGGCGACCATTCGATGTGAATTCCGCTTGGAGGAGAGAGGACGAGCTCGATCTGCTCCTGTACGTTGCCGAGGTTTGTCACTCGGATCTCCGAGGACGCCGTGTCGCCGGGCAGCAAGGTCACGTCGGTTGATTCGAGGGAGAGCTCGGTGGCGGGGAGCACGCGGATCGGCGCGGCGACTCGGAGGCAATCGGATTCGAGGATGGAGCCTCCGATTGCGACGGCGAGAACCGGCTCGTAGTCGGAGGCGAGGGCGGCCGGTGGAACGGATATGGTCACAAACACGAATGACTCGTCGTGCGCGCCGATGCGCAGTGAAGGAGGGACGCCGAGTGCTCGCCACCCGGTCGGAAGCTCGACGCGGACATCCACATCGATTGGCTCGGGATCGGTGTTTCGAATCGAGAAGACATGCGTGACCAATTCACCGGCGGCGGTCAACTTCGGCGGTGAGAGGCGTTCGACGTCGATCGGCGCCGCAACCAAGGCAACGCCGATCGACCACACGATCAGCGTGGCGATGATCGCCCGATTTGTTGAACGAAGCATGGTGAGCCAAGGATACGCGCTGGTCGCTGGCCGTGTGAGGTCGAGGTGCAGCCGGCTTCGTGTCGTTTGTCTCATTCGTCCGATGTCAATTGCCGGGCGATGGATCTGCTACCGGATTCGAAACGTGCGTACGCCGCCGGCAAGCTCGTCGCCACCGTAATCCACACTGACGATCGCCTGGTAGACTCCCGGTGGGAGAGGTTCGGATCCGAAGGATTCAATGGTGCTCGATCGGGCGCTCTCCGGAAGAACCTGGAGATCTTCGGACATGGCTTCTCGTACGACGGCGCCCGTCACATCGACGATCGAGACGTTGCCCGTCGCAGTGAGAAGCGTATTCCCGGTGTTCGCAAAGACGAACGAGACAGTCGATTCGTCTCCTGTGACTGCATTCACGGTCACCGAGGTCACTTCTCCGGAAGGCAGCTCCGTTCCGGGTACGGTCACAAACACTTTGATGGCCGTCCGATAGATGCTGACCAATTGGGCCCCGTCAACCGTGGAAATCGACGGCTCGGCGATGATGAAGACTGCGGACCAAGACGTGCCATCCGCGGATTCGGGCGTGGAGATGATGAGTTCGAGAGATCTCTCTTCGTTGGGATCAAGCGTGAGCGAAGTCTCTGCGACTTCAATCCAGTCGATGTTCGACCGATTGACGGTCGCAAACGCCCATCCGGAATCCGTCCCGGTTGCCGTGGAGACGGAAACGCTCTCGGAAAACACTTCGTACACGGTGAGCGAGGGGCAATCCTCATGGCACGTGACTTCCAGCACGACGAAAGCTACTTGGGCATTGTGTTCGTCGATCCCCGACATGACCGTTCTTGTCGCTGTGATTGGAAACGGATTGGCGGGATCGGATGAGCCGACGAGTTGCCGTGTGTCAGGAGTGGTCACCGATTGCGAGTGATCCGAGGTCAATGCCCCTTGCCAGCTGGCCCCTTCGAAGTAGTCGACGACGAACAACTCCGCGAGTTCCGCAGCAGTGACACGATACCGGATTTCCAGCGTTGTCCCGGCGGAAATCGGGTCCGAATAGACCCAACGAGCTCCGTGGATCGGGATTCCCCAGTCGTAGCTCCCATCGTCGTTGCGCAGCCACTCGCCACGTCGAATGTCGAGCGTCTCCGGCTGATCCGTGTCATTAAGGAGCAGGATTTCGTAGGTCTGCTGCTGACCGGGAGACTGCTCGATATGAAGCGATGCGGGCAGGACCTTGAACGCCAGGCAGGATGCGCTTGAAGCGAGCAGGGTAACCGCGGTGACCAGGACGATCGAGATTCCTCTAGGACTTCCCGTCATGGATTCCTCCCCAATGCCGGTTGGCTGATGATTCGATTATACGCGGAGGCGGGCGAAGCGCTCGGCTGTCTAAACCGAAGGAGAGTGAGGTAAAATAAATGCGGTGACGTGTTCCACGTTCCCGAAACGGCAAACCTGTCGTGAGACAGCGACGCAAAGCCGCGGATCTCCAGTGCGGAGACAGCCGGGCCACCGAAGGACGGTGATCAGATTGAAGCGAGGATCGACGGGAATCATCTGTATCCTCCTTCTGGTTGTGTGCGTCGTCGCTACGGCAGCGGCCACGACCAATACCACGGACACTTCCGTTTCGTATACTGTCCTCCCCTACGTGGCTTTGTCGATCGGGCCTGCCGACTGCGCAGCGCGCGATCAGCAGATGCTGGTCTTCCCGTCATTGACCGATGAAGACTGGCAGCGCGGCTATGTTGAGCAGAGCGAGTCGGTCGATCTCAGGGTGGTCGCCAACACGTCATGGACCTTGACGGCGGAGCTCCTGGCGCCGGTTCGATGGATCGGGACTGGCGCAGGCCCCGGACAGGCCCCCATTCTCTCATGGGCGATTCTTCCCGGCGATGCCTACACGGATCTCACTTGCGATGCGGTGAGAAACCCGCAGTTCGTATCTTCCGGAGATCGTGGCGTGCACCAGCTGTCGCTCCGGTATCGGGTTGATCTTCGTTTGTTCGCCGCGAATGCGATGGAGATCGAAACGGTGGAAGCGGTCGTTCTCTATACCGTGGTTGCGGACTAGGATGAGGACCGGAATCTGGATCGGGATCAGGATCAGGGACCACTGACTCGGTCACTCGCTCGCTGGGCTCGAAGCCTGACTCCCCCCAAGAAGCCAATGAGGTCCTCTCCGAAGTGGGGATCAAGCTAGAGGGGGAACAGATTCCGGTAAATCGTCTCCTGAAGCTCGCCCAGCCGTTCAAGCGCGGTGGCGATCTGAATCCGCAATTCGATCGGGAGTGGTTCTTGGCGACGGTTGCGGATTCTCTCCAAGCGAATCTCCGGCAATGGGTCGTTCTGCCTCTGCTTCTCATCCAGCGAGACATACCGTAGCGTCTCGCGTGCACGGAGGATCTCTGCAAGCGCTTCTTCGGTCAGATTGATCTCATTCGATAGCTCACTGAGTGTCGGCAAACGGTCATACTTCAGTCGGAACGTTCTCTCCGCTTCGTCGACCTGGCGATTGATATCCGCAAGCCAATGAGGCACCCGCGGCTTTGCGACATGGTCACGTACGTGCTGCCGTATTTCGCCCTTGATCAGGTTGTCAGCGTAGCTGCGGAACGGCTTGCCGCGCGAAAGATGCCAGTTGCAGACAGCACTCAGCAATCCGAGATAGCCGGCGCGAACCAGCGCTTCTCGAGGGAATCCGGTAGGCGGAAGTTGATGGTCGACGATCTCCTCGACCCACGGCATCGTGTCAGCGAGGATCCTTTCTTGGAGCTGATGAGACAAAGCCGGGTCGGTGGTCGCTCGAAGCTGTCGCAGCAGAGCTTCGAGGTTGTAGGCTTCACTGGGATCCGGGTCGGAGCGGCCGTGGGTGGAAGCACTCATGAGGCTAGAACGAAAGAGCAAACCCGAATGCCAGTTCGACCAAGCCCGACATGTCGAATCGTACCGATGTAGACAACGTGATTCCAGAGAATGTCACGTTTGCGCGGAGGCACTGCTCCTGGAAACCGGCGGCGGCGAAGGTTGTCAAGCTCGTGATCATTGCCGGACCGATTTCGGCCTCGATTCCGATCTGAAGACGTTCGAATAGGAACGTTGAATCGAAGTCCAGAACCGTTGTCCATAGCGCTCCAAGGAACTCCATTCCTAGTCCGAATCGCTGCGACTCAAATTGGATGGGAAGGAGGGTCGGGGGCAAGGGTGCGGCGAACACGGTGTGCGATGTGAATCGCACCGGGAAGACCTGAAGGTCGACGAGCAAGACAATCTCGTCAACCGCGATGGGAATGTCGAGTGACAGAGCAAGGAGGAACGCGATCTGCGGATCGGCGAATTGGAAGCCGAATTCGATCGTCTGTCTCGAGATCCCTGTCCAAGAGAACTCGGTCGTGCTTGAAACCAGAAGTCCGAGAGCCGAGAAGCTGAACTGAAGATCCTGTTCCTCGAAGTAGAAGCCCGGCAGAATCGTCGGATTCGGTGCTTCTTCATCGACACAGAGACCATCGACATGATCGAGCAATCCGAGCAGGTCCGCTGCAAGTGGAGTTGCCGAAGCTTGGTGGCTTTCGAGCAGGTCGGTCGCGCCAAAACCGGTCAAAGAGAGAACGGAAACGCCGAAATCGAACGATGTCTCGAATTCAAGGATGCCTGCCATGCTGTACACGGAAGGAGGTGCGGTGCTGATGTCGGCAAGAATCAGGTCCACTCCCAAGGCAATGCCGAGGAACTCAACGTCCATCCCCAACTGGTTCCATGCGAAGAGCGGATCGAAGTCAAGCCGTTCTGTGAGCATGATTGCGCCTAGGGCGGCGCCGAGGATCAATCGTTCGAATTCGAAGCCGGAAAGACTGAACTGGGTCTCAGAAGAGAGGGAGAACCAGCCGAGTCGTGCGTCCAACGACAGTTGGGCCGCGATGTCGTACGAGAGAGGGGGGACGGGCGTCAATGAAACGTCAAAAGCGATCACGCCACCGAAATCAGGCATGGAAAACGCGACCGGATCGGTATCGCTTTCGATGTCAGCCCAGCCGACGACACCTACTGCGACCATGAGAACTGCAATGGCCGCCCATTTCGAGAAACTGCGTGTCGACATCCTAACTACCTCCTCTTCTCCCGACGAAGCAGCAATCCACCGCCATCAAGCGTAACGGGCACCGGAGCGTATGCGCGGGAAACCTGAGAGGGAAGGGTTGTTGGTTTGTCCGAAACGGGTGGGACAGCCGTCACGTGTGCCACCCGTTTCGAGGCGAACGGACCGGGGCTAGCGGTCGATCTCCATCTTCGATAGGACAAGGCCGGTCAAGAGTTTCGGATAGAAATCCGTGGACTTCTGGGGCATCTTCTCGCCGAAATCGGCAATACGGCGCACCTGTCCGGGGGTGGTCGGGTTCAACAGAATCAGCAGCTGCTCGCTTCCTCCGCGAACTTGCGCCTCTCCGTCCGCGGAATCCACGGTGTACGTCAGGTGGGTCTGTTCTTCGAGCGCCGCGGCGTCGATTCCGAGGAGGTTATCGAGCACGGCGGCATGGAGAATCGAAACATCGAGGGACTTGTACTCCGCTGACGCGGCCCCGGAAACGATGGCTTCGATATCGGTGCCGTCAGGCAACACGAGCACGGCCCAACGGCCCCCCGCGAAGCAGGCGAAAGCGTGCTTCGAACGGTTGGCGGCGAGCGCCGCGAGCGCCGCATCACGATCCGCGACTTCGACAAGGGTGAAGTGCTCGGAAGCGCGTTCGAAGAACGAGAGGACTCTCTCTGGGGGAAGCGCGTGCACAAGGCGATGGATCGGACGAATCGTCATCCCGGGCTCATCGATGTTGAACAAGGTCATCATCCGGACATCGAAAGACTCCGGTGCTGCCGGCTTCCATCCTCGCTGCGTGCACTCGTCCATATAGGTGACCGCCGTCTCATATCGGTGATGTCCATCGGCGATGTAGAGCTCCCTGGCCGACATCGCTTCCTGAACCGTGCCGATGACCTCGGGAGATGTGATGCCCCACACCTGATGAAGATTGCCGTCGGCGTCGTGTGCCTCCATCAAAGGAGGACAGCCATGAATCGCCTGCGTGACGGCGATGTCGGCAATTCGCTCGGGGTCGGAGTACAGCATGAAAATGTGCCCGAAGTTGGCTTCGGTCGCCCGCATCAGCCGCAGCCGGTCTTCTTTTGGACCACGGAGCGTCTTCTCGTGGGCGTGGACCCGGTCCGGCTCCAAACGGCCGAGGGCGATCACGCCCTTGCGCGTGAATGTCTTGCCGCTGAACGAATAGGTCTGGTTGTAGGCGTAGATCGTCGGCACCTTGTCTCGAATCAAGACACCGCGTTCCAACCATGTCCTCAAGTAGGTCGCGGCGCGCGTGTACACATTGTTGCCGTCATTGTCGGTCGGTTCTGCGCGTCCTTTGATGATGCGAACGATGTTGTTCGGATGGCGATCATAGCAGGCGTCCTGAACGTCCGGGTAGACGCGGTCGTACGGCGGTGCGACGACGTCGCTTATGTCGGCGACAAACTCTGGACTGTAGCGGATTCCGCGGAACGGGATGATCTGAGCCATGACTTCTCCTCTCGTCTTCTAGGCCTACGTTGTCGCCGTGCGTGAAAACTCGATGATGACCGCCGCCGCTTCTGCGCCGACGCGCGCCTGTGCCTCTCTGGTGGATGCACCGATGTGCGGCGTGAGCGAGAGATTGGGCTGGGCAAACAGGGGGTGATCGCTTGCCGGCGGTTCTTCCGCGAACACATCGAGCGCGGTGCCGGCGAGCTTCCCGGCGGCCAATGCTGCGGCCAACGCGGCTTCATCGACGACTCCGCCTCGGGCACAGTTGATGAGGAACGCGCCGTTCTTCATCCCCTCAATCTCATCCGGCCCGATCAGGGCCCCCCGCTCGGGATCAAACGGGATGTGCAGTGACACGAAATCGCTCCGGGCGAGGAGATCCGCAAGACTTGTCATCTCCACCAAGCCGGGGAGCGGTGATTGGCCGACAAATGCATCGAACGCAAGAACGCGCATCCCGAGGGCGGATGCTTTCTTGGCCAACAACTGGCCGATCCGTCCGATGCCGACGATTCCGAGGGTCTTGCCATCGATCTCGACGCCTTTGAGTGCCTTCTTCTCCCAACTCCCTTGCTTCATCGATACCGTGCCACGTCCGATGTTGCGGGCCAGTGAAAACATGTGTCCGAGTGCGAGTTCAGCAACGGAATTCGAACTGGCGCTCGGCGTGTTGCGAACGGCGATGCCCTTGGACTGGGCATACTCGGTATCTACGTTATCCAGGCCGACACCGGCGCGCACGATCAGCTTCAAACGGCTTGCAGCGTCGATGATCGGTCGGCGCACTTTGGTGGCGCTGCGAATTACGATGGCATGGTAGGCCGGGATTTCGGCGATGAGTTGATCGACAGAGAGGTCGGTCTTCTCATCCACGGTGAGTCCGGCTTCGCGCATCGCCGCGACGGCATCGGCGGCAAGAGGATCGGATACGAGAACTTTGAACGCCATGGCACCCTCCTTCCGGCCTAAAGGCCGAGCTCAATCTCGATAACGCGCAGCAGACCTTCGATTTCATCGATCTGAGTGTCGCCCATGTGCGCAATACGGAACGTCTTCCCCTTGATGGCACCGTAGCCGTTGGAGATGCGGACTCCGTACTTCTCAATCAGAGCTGCAATCATGCCGGAAACATCTACTTCCCGTGTGTTCTTGACGCACGTCAGCGTCTTCGACCAATAGCCCTCTTCCGGATAGATGTCGAAATGCTTCTTGGCCCAGGCTTGGACGATGGTTGCCATCTTATCGTGTCGGGCAAAGCGGTTCTCGATCCCTTCCTCGAACATGTCATCGAGTTGGGCCTTGAGGGCGTACATGTGCGGAATCGCAGGCGTGGAAGGCGTCTGGTTCTTCTTGTGCGACTTGTACATGTGGTTCAGATTGAAGTAGTAGCTCCGCGGAGGAACCGCCTCGGCGCGGGCGAACGCTCGCTCGCTTACGGCAGCAACGGCGAGCCCGGCGGGAAGGGCGAATGCTTTCTGGACGCCGGCGAGGACGAAATCGATGCCCAGTTTGTCCGTCTCGATCTTGGCCCCGGCCATTCCGCTAACCGCATCCACGAGAAGGAATACATCCGGGTGCTGCCGTACGACATCGGCAATTTCGGGCAGGGGATTCATCATGCCGGTTGAGGTTTCGTTGAAGACCAGTGTGACGGCATCGTACTTCCCGGTGCGAAGCTGCTCGTCCACCATCTCCGGCTTGATGGCGACATCCCACGGGAGCTCGAAGGCGTCACACGGCACGCCGTTCCCGGAAGTGATCTCATGCCAGCGCTCGGAGAAAGCCCCGTTGACGAGATTCAGACAGCGTTTCTCGACAAGGTTCGTCACCGCAGATTCCATCGCCCCGGTCGACGAAGATGTGAACAACAGGACTGGATTTTCGGTGTACAGGAGAGCTTGAAGCTTTGCTTGGATCTCGGCATACAACGAAGAGAATTCAGGGGCACGGTGATGGATCTGGGGAGTCGAGAGTTCCTTAAGGATCTCCGGCCGCACTTCGGTCGGTCCGGGGGTGAAGAGACGGTGATGCATGGCGACCTCCTCGGGTTCGCATGAGGTATGCTGCAGTGTCGGCGAATGATATCCAGCGGACCATGAACTGTGCAACGCCGATACAGCGACGGAGCGCTTTGTTCATCCGATTGCTGTTCGAGCACCAAGGTCGATTGCCGCCTCGATCGTCTCCCGCTACGCTACAATGTGGTCGATGAACGAAAGGAGTGGGTCATGAATCCCGGTTACATCGTGCTCATCGTGGTTGTCGTGATTGGTGGATGGGTTGTGTTTGCCTACAACGGCCTTGTCCGGTTGCGGATTCGAGCCGAAGAAGCGTGGAGGGACATCGATACCCAGCTCAAGCGTCGATGGGATCTTATTCCAAACCTCGTTGCAGCCGTCAAGGGGTACGCGACGCATGAGGAGTCGGTGTTCCGTGAGGTCACGGAAGCGCGCGCGCGCGCGGTAAATGCCAGTGGCCCTGCTGAGCAGGCGGCGGCTGACGCCGGGCTCGCGGGAGCGTTGAAGACGCTGTTTGCTGTCGCCGAGAACTACCCCGAACTGAAGGCGAACACCAATTTCCTACAGCTGCAGGGGACGCTGGAGACGGTCGAGCAGGAGATCGAACGTGCCCGCCGCTACTACAATGCCGTCGTACGAGATTACAACACCCGAATTGCCGTGTTCCCAAACAATCTGATTTCGGGACTATTCCGCTTCCAGGCGCGGGATTTCTACCAGCTTGAGGATGCGGAACAGCGCGAAGCACCGGAAGTGAGTTTCAAGTGATGCGCCGCGGTGGCGTCAGACGCGTCACGTCTCTCGTGGTCTTGGTGTTGATCTGCTGGTCATCGATAGCCGGTGCTTCCCTGCGGGTTGCGGACTTTCGCGCCGAGCTCGATGTCCAGCCTCCGTCCAGCTTGCACGTGACGGAGACGCTCGTTGTCGACTTCGCCTCCGCGCATCATGGCATCTACCGTGAAATCAAGGTTTCGGAGCGCCTGCCTTCCGGTG
>RXOA01000109.1 GCA_003979035.1 Candidatus Bipolaricaulota bacterium | reverse complement strand
ACGGATGTAAATTCGATCAAACTCCTCTTCGGCGATCGATGCCTCTTCCCCGCTGTGATACTGCGCAACCAACGTTCGGGCGAGCAGCCGCTTTGCATCTCGCGCATTCAGCCCTGCGCGATCCGAGCCCGCAACCTGCGTGAGCTGCTCGAAGTAGCTCTCGGTGAGCTCATCCGGAATGGCGAGGATTTTCCCGTACATCTCGTTGGGAGGCTCGTCCAGCCCCACGTAGTTGCCTACCGTCTGGCTCATACTCCGCACGCCGTCGGTCCCGATGAGCAACGGTACCGTAAGCACAACCTGTGGCTCCTGACCGTACTCCCGCTGAATGTCCCTTCCGATCAACAGATTGAACTTCTGATCGCTTCCACCAAGTTCGACATCGGCTCGAACAGCAACCGAATCGTACGCCTGCGCAAGCGGGTAGAGAAACTCAAGAATGCTGATCGGCCGCTCTGCGGCAAATCGCTTCGCGAAGTCGTCCCGTTCAAGCATCCGCGCCACCGTGTACTTCGCCGTAAGGACGATCAGGTCGGCGAAACTCAGCTTCCCAAGCCACTCGGAATTGTAGCGGATCTCCGTTCTCTCGGGATCGAGAACCTTGAACGCCTGCTCCGTATAGCTCGCCATGTTCCGCTCGATGTCTTCGGCGCTCATCAGCGCTCGCGTCGACGCCTTGCCGCTTGGATCGCCGATCCGCCGCGTGAAGTCTCCAACCACCAACACGCCCACATGTCCGAGATCCTGGAAATCGCGCATCTTGCGCAGCGGAACCGAATGCCCCAAGGTCAAATGCGGTGCCGACGGATCGATGCCGAGCTTGACCCGCAGTGGTTTCCCCGATGCGTGCGATGCCTCCAACTTCTGTCGCAACTCCTCAACCGGGACAATCTCTCCCGCTCCCCGTTCGATCGTTTGCCAATCCTTGCTCTTGATATCCTGTCGAGCCTCTCGCATCCTCTCTCCTACCCGGCCCAAGCGCTCCCGCTTGCCTGCTATGCGCAAACGACGGCGAAGATCCGGTCCTCGTTCTCAAGCTGCATCAGGCGCACCCCACGCGCATATCGCCCGTAGGTATTGATGTCTCCTGCAATCAAGCGAATCACCTTCTGTTCCGTAATCACGATGATCTCATCCTGATCGGAAACGATTCCTACGGACACGAGCAGGCCGGAGTCTTTGTCGAGCTTGATTCCCTGTACCCCTTTGCCGCCTCGTCCCTGCAAGGGAAAGTCGACAAGCGAAACCCGCTTCCCGAATCCGCGATCGGTCACCATGAGCAGCTTCTTGTCGACGGTGATGCTGCGATCGAGTGCGACCATTCCCATCACCTGGTCATCGTCCTCAAGGCGGATTCCGATGACGCCTCGCGAAGGTCGTTTGGTCAGTCGGACATCCTGTTGATGGAAACGAATTGTCTTACCGCCGCGCGTCGCGAGGATAACCTCCCCGTCTCCTTCGGTGCCGATCACATCCACCAATCGATCTTCTTCATCGGCATTGATGGCGATGATCCCATTGGTATGAACATTCGCATAGTCCGCCAGTCTGTTCTTGTTGACGATCCCGTTCGCCGTCGCCATCAGGCACTCCAACCCCTCGACATCGTCAAAGCTTCTCACGGGAAGGATCGACCGGACTCGCTCGTCCTGCTCCATCGCGACGATCGTGCGGATGTTCTTCCCGGCGGCATCCCGCCGAAGAGAAGGCAGTTTGTAGCCCATCGTTCGAAACACGCGGCGTCGGTCCGTGAATACCAGAAGCTGATCGCGCGCATTGGCGACCGCCGTGCAAGAGAGATAATCGGCGTCCTTGGTCCGCTGGCCGATGACTCCCTTCCCACCACGATTCTGGCTGCGAAACTCCCCCGCGCGCGGCGCATTCACGTACCCCTTGTCGGTCACGGTCACCATCAGGTCATGATCCGGAATCAGACTCTCGAGATCGATTTCCCCATCTTCATCCGTGATCAGCGTACGTCGTGCATCTCCGTGACGATCGCCAACTTCACGCAGTTCCCTCTTGATCGTCTCGTCCAACAGGACATCGCTGCCAAGAACCTGCTCGAGTTCCGCAATCACGACACGCTTCTCTTCATACTCCTTGTCGATCTTCTCGCCTTCCATCGCCGTCAACTGAGAGAACCGCATCTTCAAGATAGCATCGACTTGCTCATCCGACAGCGCCAGCTCCTGCTGCAGCAGGACCACAGCTGCACTCGTATCTTGCGATCCTCTAAGGATCTGGATCACGCGTTCGATGTTCGCAAGCGCGATTCGATAGCCCTCGAGCAGGTGCGCACGCCGACGCGCCTCCTCCAGGCGATACTCCGTGCGCCGGCGGACGACCTCCCGCCGGAAATCAATGAAGCAATTGAGAATTTCCTTCAACGCGAGCGTGCGCGGATTGCCGTCGATGATCACAAGGAACACCGCGGCGAACGTCCGCTCGAGCGGCGTGAACTTGAACAGCTGATTCAGCACGACATTCGGATTCGCGGAGTGCTTAAGCTCCACGACGACGCGAAGTCCCTCGCGGTCCGATTCGTCGCGAAGATCGCTGATCCCATCAATCACTCCGTCCTGGACCTTCTTTGCGATTGACTCCACAATCGTCGACTTCTGAACCAGGTACGGGATCTCGCTAATGATGATCCGATCGTCTTCGATCGTTGCCCGGCCGCGGAGACGCACCTTGCCTTGGCCGGTGCGATACATGTCCTCGATGCCTTGCCTCCCCATGAGAATGCCGCCGGTCGGCATGTCCGGCCCCGGGATATGCTGCATCAGCTCTTTGAGCCCGATGTGGGGGTTGTCCATCACCGCAATCAAGCCATCCACGAGCTCGACGAGGTTGTGCGGAGGGATCTGCGTCGTCATCCCGACGGAGATTCCCCACGCGCCGTTCATCAGAAGGCTGGGGACGCGGGATGGCAGGACTTCCGGCTCCTCAAGCGAGTCATCGAAATTCGGTGTCCAGTCGACCGTATGCTCCCCGAGTTCCTCGAGGAATTCGTTGGCGATTCCGGCGAGCCTTGCCTCCGTGTATCGCGGTGCCGCGGCAGGGTCTCCGTCAATCGATCCGAAGTTCCCTTGCCCATCGACCAGCGGGTACCGATTGGAGAACGGCTGGGCCATGTTCACCATCGTCCCGTAGATGGCTGCATCTCCGTGTGGATGGTATTTTCCCATCACGTCTCCCACAACCCGTGCGCTCTTCCGGTGCGGCTTGCCCGGCATGACGCCGAGCTCCCGCATCCCGTAGAGGATCCGCCGCTGAACTGGCTTCAGTCCGTCACGGACATCCGGGATCGCCCGACCGCGGATCACGCTCATCGCATAGTTGATGTACGACTGCTCCATCTCCTCTTCGATGAATGTCCGTTCGATTTTCTCCATGGCTCCATCCTCCCCCTCGATCAGTCACCCTTGAGATTACCGGAAATCGCCATCCCTTGCAAGATACCGCCATCACCAGAAGAAAGCGGCGCTCGATATACACCGAGCGCCGCAGCACGTTTCCTCCCGACTCATCGAGGATGCGAAAGCTAGAACTCCGCCTCCGAAGTCTTGGCCGCATCGCCCTTTTCAAGGATCTCCTCGTATCGGCGACAGGCCACCATGTGGCCGTTCCCGGCGTCGAATAGCTCCGGCTCGGGTTGCTCCCAACACGCTTGCGTTGCATACACGCAGCGCGGATGGAACCGGCACCCTTGTGGGATGTTCGTCGCGGCAGGGATCTCGCCCTTGATCGGGACTTCCTTGATCCGATTCACCCTGCCGGATACCGGCTCGCATACGGCAGCAATGAGTGCCTTGCTGTACGGATGTAGGGTGTTGTCAATGACCTCTCCGGCGACGCCCATCTCGACAATCCGCCCGAGGTACATGACCGCCAATCGATCCGTGAAGTACCGGGCCGTGGACAGGTCATGCGTGATATAGATATAGGTCAACCCCAGTTCCCGCTGCACTTGCCTCATCATGTGCAGGATTTCCGCCCGGGTCGACAGATCGATCATCGACACAGGTTCGTCGGCGACAATAATGCTGGGGGAAAGCATGAGTGTTCGCGCCGTTGCAGCACGCTGACGCTGCCCACCACTCAGCATGTGTGGGTGGCGGGAGAGGAATTCGTCAGGCGGTGTCAACTTGACCTCTTCCAACGCCTTGATCGCCCATGTCTCCCGCTCTTGGCTCGTTTCCCCGACACCGTGAATCACCAACGGCTCCATCAGCACATCAAGAATCTTGAACCGCGGGTTCATCGAGGCATACGGATCCTGGAAGATCATCTGCACCTTCCTTCGGTGCGCGGCAAGGGCATCTCCCGAGATTCCGGTGACGTCTTCGCCTTCCATGTACATCTTCCCGTCCGTGCTGTCCAGAAGCTTCATGATCAGCTTCCCCGTGGTCGTCTTGCCGCAGCCCGACTCCCCCACGAGGCCGAAGATCTCTCCTTTTTGCACATCGAAAGAGATGCCGTCCACGGCCTTGACTTGGGTTCGTTCTCCGCTCAATACCTGCCGGATCGAGCGCTTCACGGGGAACCACTTCTTGAGGTTCTCTACTCTTAGAATGGGTTCGCTCATTAGCACCTCCAACAGGCAACCATGTGTTCCGGTTCAATTTCCCTCACCCACACATCATCGTGCGGGCAGCGTTCCATGACCACCGGGCATCGAGGATGGAATCGACATCCACTCGGAGGATCCAACAAATCGGGAGGCGTCCCGGGAATGAACGAAAGTTCCTTCACTTCCTCATGCAACCGCGGGGTCGCACCAAGCAATCGCTGTGTGTACGGGTGCGCGGACCCTTGAGGACCGTAGATTTGCTCATTGGTTCCGATCTCCACCGCACGCCCGGCGTACATCACCATGATTCGATCGGAGACCTCCGCCTCGATCGAGAGATCGTGGGTAATGAAGATGAAGGACAGCCCCATCTCTTCCTTGAGCGTCTTCAACAGGTTGATGATCTCGGCTTGAACGACCACGTCGAGCGCAGTCGTCGGCTCGTCACAGATCACGACCTTGGGTTCAAGGAACAATGCTGTGGCGATCACCACCCGTTGCTTCATCCCGCCCGAGAGTTCATGCGGATACCGTCTCAGCACGTCGCTCGACAGGCCGACCAGGTTCAGATACTTGAGCATCCTCTTCCCGGCTTCGGCCCTGTCCATCTGACGGTGCTGCTGCAATGTTTCACGCATCTGTTTCTCGATCGTGTACACGGGGGTCAAGCAGTTCATCGCCCCTTGGAACACCATCGAGATCCGCTCCCAGCGGACGCGCCGGCGGATCTCCGTCTCCGAAAGAGGCATGATGTCGTCGCCGTCCAGCAAGATCTGTCCACCGACAATCCGTCCCGGCGGAGTCGGCATCTTGAGAAGCGCCGTCGCCATGGTTGTTTTTCCGCACCCAGATTCGCCAACGACACCCAGCGTCTCGCCCTTTTTCAGGTCGAACGACAGCCGGTCGACCGCCTTGACGACCCCCTTCTGTGTGAAGTAGTGCAGTTCTAGGTCTTTGACTTCGAGGATGTTGTCCATCGGTTACCTCGTTCTCAGCTTCGGATTCAGGATCGTGTCCATCGCGAATCCGATGAACGCAAACGTCATCCCCATCAGCGCAATGGCCAGTCCCGGCGGCACGACCCACCACCACGTGCCTTGTAGGACCGCTCCGGATGCGTAGGCATCCTGAAGGATCTGTCCCCAAGTGACAACCGTGGCATCGCCAAGCCCGATCAAGCTGATACTCGCTTCATACACGATTGCCGACGGCACGGATAGCGCCATCGTCGCAAACGCGTACGGGACAAGCTGTGGCAACAAGTGCTTGAAGACGATCCGGCCATGGGACGCTCCGAGCGCCTTGGCCGCCTCGATGTAGGTGTTCTCCTTGATCTGCAGGGCCATCGACCGAACGGTCTTCACCGGTCCGACCCAGAAGAACAGACACATCATGATGATCATCGTCCAGATGCTCGGTTTGAACACGGCGCCCATCACAATCAGGATCGGAAGGAGCGGCATGCTCAAGAAGACCTCGAAGATGCGGTTCATCATCGAGTCGACCCATCCGCCGAAGTACCCGGCGACAACCCCGTAGACCACGCCTATCGCCACGGAGACAAAGGATGTCACCAATCCGATCAGCAGCGCCCACTTCGTCCCGGCGATCAGTCCACTCCAGATGTCCCGCTTGCTCGCGTCCGTTCCCATCCATCCCGCCACGCCGCCGGCGATCACCAACATCGCATCATCTACGCGCGAGTCGGCAGAGGTAAGGGCCACGGTGAGTTTGCAGATGTACGTTCCTTCAAGCGGATTCGTGGCGCGCAGCATGTTGGGCTCGGCCGCCGCGAACATCGTCGCCATCGCATCAATCGTTTCCGGATTCTCCGATGCAATGACATCCGGGTCGGCATACGCCGATGCGAGCCGGAACACCTTGTCCTGCAGATTCTGCGCCACCGACACGCGAATGTCGCGCGTCCCCGAACTGGACGTTGCCCGTTGATAGTTCAACGACGCGCCGTCCGGCCTGATCAACTCCATCTGGATCGATGCGTTCCCGGTCAGTGTCGTCACCAACTGCAAGTCCGCTGGCGGCCGCTGGTAGTGAAAGTCGTATTCAAACTCCATCATCACCATGCGCAACGAGCCAACCTGAGATTCGGTAACGCTTGTCGGCTCGATCGTATCCGCTACGGCGTAGTCCTTGGAAGTGAACCAATTCACCCAGACGGGTTTCGCATTGCGCGGAGAATCCAGCCAATAGGTCATGTCGCGCCAGCGGTCGTTGGCATCCGGATACGGCATCAACAGTGGCTCGAACAAGACAATCAACACAAACACCGCAAACAGAGCCAATCCGACCGTGCCGAACTTGACTCGCCTGAATTCGTTCCAGAAGGCACGCAATTGTGAAGAGTCTTTTCGCTTCATGCCTTCCCTCCCACCTTAACTCTCGGATCAAGAAGCCCGTAGATCAGGTCCAGCAATGCCAAACCGGCAATATAGAGCCCTGTCGTCAGAGCGAGATTTCCCATCAATACAGGAATATCGTTCTGCTGAACGGCCACCCAGTATAGGTTCCCCATCCCCGGCCAGCTGAAGATTCCCTCGAAGATCAACGCCCCGCCGAACGAGGCAAGCAATGCAAGCAGCGACATCGTCACAATCGGAGGGGCCGAGCTACGCAATGTGTGGCCGTAGAGGACCTTCCGCTCGCTGATCCCGCGCGCCCGGGCCGACATGATGAAGTCTTCTTGGAGCGTGCCAAGAACGATATTCCGCGTAATGTAGGCGCGTCCCCAGAATCGAAGTACGACCAGCGCAAGGACCGGCAACGCCATGTGGTAGAGAAGGTCCACGAAGTACGCAAACCCTCCGGTTGGAGCGGGAGTGGAGTGCATCGCGCCGGACGGGAAGATGGAGATTGTGAATGCGAAAATCATGATCATCAGCATCCCCAACCACCAACTCGGCAGCCCGTAGAGCACCATCGTGATGATCGACGTCGTGCGATCCATCAGTCCGCCGGCCTTCCGTGCTTTCCTCAGACCAAGCCAGACTCCCAACAGCACGTCGACGGCGACCGCGGTCATGAACAGCACCAATGTTCTCGGAATTCTCTCTTTGATGATGAGCCAAACATCGTTTTCCCCGGCGCTTGACCGGATCCGGGTCGATTGCCCGAGATTCATCGTCAGTGTGTTCAACGTCCGCCAGAAAATCCGGCTGACGATCGGCTCATCAAGGTGGTATTGCTGTATGAGCTGGGTACGTCGACTTTCCCGCCACTCTTGGATGTCCTCAGCTTGCATCTGGCTCGCCTGCTGAACACCGCGGACTTCTGCGTTGACTTGCTCAGTGATTTGTGCCAGTTGGGTTGTCTCAGCGACGGTATTGAACAGTGCCGAAAAAATGAAGATGACAACCGCGAACATCACAACCGCGTACAGGATGCGCCGTACTGCATACCTCCAGTACATCGCCGCCTCCCTCTTTCGCCTCGCCCTCTCTCGATGAAGAAAGCAGGCGGTGCTTCCGCGGTACGCGGGCACCGCCTGCTGATTGATTCCGTCTAGCCTATGCCGTCACTACTGAACCAGCAACGTAACCGAGCTGGCCGCCGGGAGGCCGCCAGCAGGTGTGGCGATTCCCACGACCGTGTACGCACCGGCCGCAAGACCAGCCGTGTCGCTGCCAGGGATGACGACTTCGAACTCACCCGGTGCAACCAAAGCTCCGATGTACGACTGTTCTCCTGCATCCGTGATGAGGATCACTTCGACGACGGAGATGGTGCCGGGCTCGAAGACGTTGTACGGATACGTCGCTTCACTGACTTCGACGGTCACCGTGACGTCCTGACCGGCCGTCGCAACGAGAGGAAGAATGACCTCGTCGATGCGAGCGGTGTTGGTCTCGAGCAGGTCGAGCCAATACTGGCCATTGAACGGATACGCCGGATCGCGGTTGGCGGCCAGAGTAATCTGGTTGTTTGCCGGATCGAAGCCGTCGATGTAGAACCCGCCGTTGGACACATAAGCGTGTCCGTGCGCTTCAATAAACGCCAGCGTGTTCTCGTAGAAACCGACGAGGTCGTCCGCCGTCAGGCCCAGCTCGTCCATGTACCCAGCGAGGTAGGCGGGCACATGCTTGCTCGCGATCATCTCTTCGAGCTTGGCGGCAATGTCAGCCACACCCGAGACTCGGAGGATGTCGCACTCGGTCACGCCTTCGACTGGCGTGAATCCGTAGATGGTGCCGGACTCGCTGCCTTCCACGACGAGAAGCGCCAGCGCTTCGACAACGGTCCACTCCACGCCCTGGCCGTGGTTCGCACCGCGGACATACAGGTTAGGAGCACCGGAGAGACCGACTCGGTCGGCATCCGGAGGGAAGTTGTAGTCGAAGAACGTGGTGATCTCGTTGTTGGCGAAGTCGTAGATCACACCATGAGAATAGGCGAACCCAGGGGACCAGGCGGAGCCGTACGGACCATCGAAGTACAGGTCGCCGGCGCCATCTTCGGTCGCCCAATCGGTGATGAATCCTTCGGTATAGATGTAATCCCACAGACCCATCGGGTTCCCATCATGCCAGTTGGCATCGACGATGTTGTACGTAGCCGTACTGATCGCCATCTCGCCACCGGTCGAAACCCAATTGCCCGTCGCCGAATCGTATTCCATGGCTTCCGCCGGAACGACGATCTCACCAACGATATTGCCGTCGGCATCGAGGGCGATCTGCGTATCGACGTCTTTCCACGTCAGCAGGATCGGGAAGTCCTTACCCGAACCAGGCATCTGCGTTCCGACGTTGTCGGTACAAGGGGTGATAATGTTCGCGGCGTAGAAGTCGTTGAAGCCCTGCGTGCCCACCGGGTCCCAAGCGTTCAGGAACAGTGCGCCCTGAGCCGAGAACTGGGTGATCCGCACGACACCGTCTGCGGCGACCGGTCGCATGGTATACAGCGAGAAATCGTTGATACCATCGCCGAGGCCGTAGAGGAAGCGGCTTTCAAATGCGTCCTTGTTGACCGCGAAGTAGCTGTTGTCGTACTGGAGGTAGATTCGGGCCGCGTCTCGCAGACCGATCTCGGTCGAGCGGACCATCTTGTCCCAGTACTCGTCCAGCGTGAAGAACTTCCCGTAGATGATGTCCTGGGTCAGCAGGTCGATCTCCGGGCTCTCAAAGTTCCACCAAGAAGGCTCTCCCCCACCAGGCATGTTCGTGTACCAAGGGGCGAACATCTGGGTGATGCTCACTTCCTGCCAGGCGTTGGTTCCGCCGGCGCCCCAACCTTCCGTGTACATATGCCACAGCATATCTGCCGGATCGGTGAGGTACGTGGTGCGGATGCAGTACACGCGGTCGCGTTCGACGCGATTGACCTTGATGCCGGCCTTCTCGATCTGATCCGCGACGTAGCGGCCCAGAGGAAGGCGGACATTCGGGTCGTCAACGCGGATTGCGAACTGAAGTTCGATATCCACGCCGTCAAACTCCCAGAAGCCATCGGCTCCAAGAGCCAACCGGCCTACGTTCTCGGGAAGAGCGGCGGCAGCAGTCATCGCATCGGTGATCATCTGGATACCGCGTGCTTCGTCACCCTCAGCGGTGATTCCGAGCTTGGCGGCGACCAGGTTCAGCTTGAACCCGCCGGCCTGCGACGGAGCGACCGAAGGAATGGCTGCCTCCGACGTACCCTGCATGATTTCATCGATGATTTGCTGACGGTTGACCAGCCAATGCAGCGCGTAGCGCACCTCTTGGATGGCGAACGGGTTGAACGACACAGTCCCGTCATTGGCCACAGCGATGTACGGCGCCGCGTTCGGGTACGGGTTGAGTAGCAAACTCTCCGACCCCGTGGGGGCGATGTACAGATCCAACTCGTCAAGCGTCGCTTGGTCCAACCCAAAAATTACGTTTCCCGACGTGCTCCACTGGAAGATATCGATGTTGCCTGCAGCGACATCCTGCAAAGCGATCTCTTCCTGCATTCGGACGTCGTAGATAACCTTGTTAGCGAATGGTCCCACGTCTTGCGCAAGAACCAAACCCGACAAGGAAAGCCCTAGCAGCAAAACTACAACCAGGCTTCGAAAGCGCATTCACTTCCCTCCTTGCAAGAACTTCCGCCCCGTTGATTCAAATCTCGGCACGAAGCTGATGCTCCACCTACTCAGGTCGTTGAAGATGTGCACTCCTTTAACAAAACGAAATGACTTCCGTTTATGTCCAGGCGCTTGCACTACTCCACGATCTGAAGGTATGCGTTAAACAGCTCAGCCTTCACGCCACCCCAGTCGGGATCGACCGTGAAGTAGACTTGGATCGTCCCACCAGGGAGCACGCCCTCTTCGTCGAGGTAGATCGTCCAGAACGAGTTCTGCATCGTAGGAACGATATTGATGATCTCGCCACCACCGAATACGAGAGTTTTCTCGGCATCCACAACGATGGACTGCATCGCCACGACGTTTAGCGCGTTGTACGCCACATCGGTCGTGTTCGTGAACAGCAGGAATCCGGCGGTAAGGTCAGCGTTGTAGTAAACAGCCGCGGCTTCAACGTCTTCAATGGGAGAAGCGCCCACAACGCAGAAGGCAAGCAGCACGGCCAAACCCGTGAGCAATAGTACCTTCTTCATAACTGCCATTCCTCCTTCTCTTTACTCCTCAGATGGACTGGTGTGAGGGCATGGATGGTACCATGCATCCTCCTTAAGCCATCCCCCTGCAAACCTTTTGATCTAGCGGAGATCTTCCTCATTATAGAAGCCACCGGGGCGGCTGACAAGTGGCTCTGTTCCTGTCCTGCTTTCCACGTTTTGACTCCATCAACCCACACGGCTATACTGGATCCTTGCTCGATCGGCCCTGCCTGAACGGTGGCGATCGACTTGGAGGCCCGAGCATGCACGTCCTCAAAGTTGCATCCCATTCGAACCCAAATTCCGTCGCCGGGGCGCTGGCCGGAGTGCTCGAGCAAGACAGCGTCGCGGAGCTTCACGCCATCGGTGCGGGGGCCGTGAACCAGACGGTCAAGGCCATCGCCATCAGCCGACGGCTGTTGGGGCAAGATCAGCTTCGCCCACTCAAGGTGATCCCCGGGTTCATGGAGCTTACAATCGGCGGCGAGGCCCGGACGGGAATTCGCTTCATCGTCGAGATGTAGCCGCAGGAATCCTCCGGGAACCGGGAAGGAAACCCATGCTCAGGGAGCTTGTTGCTTCGGTCATTCAAACCGCTTGGATCAAGGCCGGTTATTCTGCGCCGCCGGACATGGAGATCACGCCTGCGGCGCGACCGGAATTCGGCGACTTCTCTTCGAATGTCGCCCTTGTCGCCGGCAAGATCGCCGGCAAACCACCGCGGGAACTTGCAGCGGACCTTGTTCGCTCCCTCGATGATCCGCTGATCGAGCGTGTCGAGATCGCCGGGCCCGGTTTCCTGAATTTCACCCTTGCCCCGTCCGCGATCCATGACGCACTTCGGCATGTGCTTCACTGCGGATCCGGTTTCGGACGCGACCAAAGCGGCGCAGGGATCCGCCTTCAGGTGGAATTCGTCAGCTCCAATCCGACCGGCCCGCTCACAGTGGGGCATGGTCGCCAAGCCGTTCTCGGAGACGTGCTCGCTT
>RXOA01000108.1 GCA_003979035.1 Candidatus Bipolaricaulota bacterium | reverse complement strand
TTCCCAAGCCAAGTGTTCGATGCCCTGACCAGACGGTGGGATCTCTGGCCCGGAATGGCGCGCCGGTTGGCCCCGCTTCTCGGGGATGCCGCCCTGCGGCGGCTGCGTCCCGGCGCCGATGATACCGCGAAGTCCACATCTGGCTTATAATCCTTCTGTGATGAAGCTTCCGGGCATCGCAGCATCAAGGCCAAATCAAGATCCATCGACAATCGCTCGCCGGCCTCGTGGCTTGTTGTTGGCATTTGCCGTGCTTTGCTTCGCCATTCCTCTTTTCGTTTGGCCGACGGCGTCGGAGTACGGCTACACGAAATCCATCCTCGCCCTTGTCGGCGTCGGGACACTCTACGCAACATGGGGGATCCTTTCCTGGAGACGGGGAACGTGGACGGTTCGCGTGCCTCGATTGATCTTCCCGTTCGCCCTGTTGGTGCTCTCCGCGTTGCTGTCGATGCTCAATGCGGTCAATTCCTCCGTCGTGCTGCAAAGCGTCGCTTTGATGCTCTGCTTCGGAGGGACGTTCCTGTTGGCCAGCAACCTTGTGCAACACCCTCGCGATGTCACAGCAATCCTATTCGCTCTACTCGCCGCCGGCACGTTGGCAGCCATCTATGGACTCCTCCAGTACGCAGGCGTGGTTCCCGGAGGCCCGGGCGACAATCCGCTGGATGCAATCATCTCAACCATGGGCAACCGCAATTACCTCGGAGGCTATCTCGCCTATCTTCTGCTGCCAAGCATCGTGCTTCTTGTCCGATTGAGGTCACGAATCCTGCGGACGCTTTCGCTTGCGATGATCGCCGTCTGTTTCGGCGTCGTCCTGTTCGTGAACCAAACGGGAACAATCGTTGCGCTGTCCATCGCCATCGTATGTTTGATCGCCGGATGGGCAATCTTCCGTCCCGTGGCCCCGATCTCCTCCAGTCGCCGCTGGCTGATCGCCCTTGTCCTATCGGCAACCCTGGTAGGATTGTTCGCCGCCCCTTCCGGTCCGCTGAATTCCGTCGTTGTATTGTCCGATGACGGGAGCACATGGTTCTCCGAAGTCTGGGCGAGAAGCTCGGGGCAAACGCGATCCGAAGACTGGTGGATCGCCCTGGAGATGTTCAGGGATCACCCCGTGGTCGGAGTGGGACTCGGGAACTACAAGCTGGAGTTCGTCCCCTACAAGGTGGCCTTTCTCTCCACTCCGCGGGGGGCATCCTACACCGCGCCAATCGCCCGTGCCGCGCAGGCGCACAGCGAGTACATCCAGGTTCTTGCCGAATTGGGAATCGTCGGCGGCATCGCCACGCTGTGGCTGATTGTGTTCCTGTTCGCCGGCGTATGGATCCGCCTTCGTGCAAACCGTCGAGAATGGGAGCAATTCGATGTCCTGCTTCTGGTTGCCGGGATCATCGTGTTCTGCGTCCATGCCATCGTCAGTTTCCCGGCCCATCTTCCCGCGTCGTCCTGGGCGGCGGTCGTCCTTCTCGGTCTCGTCTTCTCGCCGGCCTACGGTGACAAACAGACATTCAGCTTCCGCCTGCCGAACAGAACCATCCCCGTTCTGGCGATATTCTTGGCCATCATCGGGATTGCAGTGTCGTTCATCGCGATCCGCGATCTTGGCGCCAACATTCAGTACCAGCGCGGAGTGCAGTTTCTCGATGCCGGCGAGCCCGCCGAAGCGGAAGCGCTCCTCTCAGCAAGCATTCGCTGCGATTTCGCAGCCCGCCAGACGTACTACTACCTCGCGGCGGCTCAGCTCCAACAAGGAAAGATCGAGCAAGCAGCGGAGAACCTGGAACTCTGCCTGACGCGGTTCATCTCCGAGGAGGTCTACCTTCAGTTGGCGAACGTCAGTCTCTCAAGGGAGGATCTTGAAGCCGCAGACCGCTACCTTGACTTCCTCATGGCCAGTCATCCGCCCCGGGACATTGAAGTTCAGGCGTCCTACCTACGGGCGCTGGTCGCTCAGCGGCGCGGCGATGGGCAAACGGCGGCTGAAATCCTCGAGAGACTCATCGCGGCTCGACCCGACTACGTTCGCGCCTATCCGGCGCTCGGTTACGTTCGCCGATCGCTTGGCCAGGATGCTGAGGCAGAAGAAATCTTGGCCGCGGGACTTGATCTGATCGTCAACCGCATCGACCAACTGGTGGCCATGGTTTCGGCATCGGAAACCGTCTATCTGACGGCGGAGCGCTACAAGGAAATCTCTCGTGATGTCCTCGGTCTGCAGGACGCGCTGGCATTGCAGACCAGCATCGCACCGAACGATGAGGGGGCGTACATGGCGCTTGGCGATCTTCATCAACTGAACGCCGTGTTGCAGCTCGGATCCACACCTCAGATGGCCGCTTCAGCGTACGAGCGGGCCGCATCGATTGTTCGCTCCAAACTCGCTCTGCTCCAAGCGCAACAAGAACAAGGCGATCTGTTGGCTTCGGAGCGCGAGCAGATCGAGACGAATGCGGCGGAGCTTCGGGGCAAGCTGCAAGTCCTCTCCATCGCCCTCGACCGCCTGGAGGACTGATCCTCCTTGAACGGTATGGGCGACGTTCCTATACTGACCCGGTGACTCCTATGGGTAATCAACGCTTTCGCCACGCTGTCAACTACCTTCTCGGGCAAACCGACGCCCAGCAGCTTGCTCGCTACGATAAAGAGATTCAACAGATCAATGAGCGGGCCGACGAAGTCTCCGCGCTCTCCGACGCTGCGTTGCGTGAGGAGATCGATCGGAGCCGCAAGCGTCTCGCCGACGGCGCCTCACGCAAGGAGATCCGCCCCCTCGTATTTTCGGTCATCCGCGAAGTTGCCACGCGAGTACTCGAGATGCGTCCGTTCGACGTGCAGATTCTCGGGGCGCTCGTCATGGATGACCGGAGGATCGCCGAAATGCAGACCGGGGAAGGGAAGACCCTTGTCGCAACGATGCCTGCGGCTCTGAATGCCCTTGTCGGCAAAGTCCATGTGGTTACGGTCAACGACTATCTGGCCCGGCGCGATCGGGAGTGGATGGGGCCTGCCTACGAAGCCGTCGGACTCTCGGTGGGGCTCCTGCAAGATGGGATGGAGGTCGAGGAGCGGAAGGCGGCGTACGCCTGCGACATCATCTACGGGACCAACAACCAATTTGGATTCGACTACCTCCGTGACAACATGGTGCTGTATGCCAATCGAAAGGTGCAGGGCCCACTGGATTTCGCCATCGTCGACGAAATCGACAACATCCTCATCGATGAGGCAAGAACCCCGCTGATCATCTCCGGCGCCACATCTCAGACCATCGACAAGTACCGGAAGTTCGCTGGAATCGCCCGATCGTTCCGTCGAGACATTGACTTCGACATTGATGAAGAGGCACGCCGGTTGTCACTGACCGACGAGGGAGTCCACAAGGCAGAGCGCCTTCTTTCCGTCGAGAACCTCTACGACGAAACCGAGGAAGCCAGGGAGAACCAGAACTACCTCTTGAACGCGCTTCGAGCCCTTCATCTGTTCAAGAAGGAAAGCCACTACATCGTCAAAGACAGCCGCGTCATGATCGTGGATGAGTTCACCGGACGGCTGATGCCCGATCGCCGTTTCTCGGACGGTCTGCATCAGGCCTTGGAAGCCAAGGAAGGGCTCACAGTCCAGCGGGAATCGCAGACCCTGGCTCAGATTACGCTGCAGCACTACTTCGGTCTCTACGGAAGCCTGTGCGGCATGACGGGGACCGCCAAGACGGAGGAAGAGGAATTCAAGCAGATCTACGGCCTCCCGGTGCTTGAGATCCCGACCAACCGCCCGCTGATCCGTGAGGCTCTTCCCGACAGAATCTTCCGCACGGAGAAGGCGAAATTCGAAGCCATCGCGGATGAAACGAAGAGCCTTCACGAACAGGGCCGCCCCGTCCTCATCGGCACCAACTCGATCGAGAAGTCGGAACAGCTCTCTCGCCTGCTCAAAGCGCGCAAGCTCGCCCACACCGTGTTGAACGCCAAACACCACGAGAAAGAGGCGGAGATCGTTCAGGATGCGGGGCAGCCCGGGGCAATCACCGTCGCCACAAACATGGCGGGACGCGGCACGGATATCAAACTTGGAGAGAACGTCTCCAAGATCGGCGGACTTCACGTCATCGGTTGTCAACGCCACGAATCCCGCCGCATCGACAATCAGCTGCTCGGTCGTGCCGGAAGGCAGGGCGACCCCGGTTCGTCGCAATTCTACCTGTCGCTGACCGACGATCTTCTTCGCATCTTCGGGGGCGAGCGGATCGGAGGATTGCTCGATCGCCTGGGGATGGAAGAAGGGGAAGCCATCGAGCACGAGATGCTGACCGGCGCGATCCGGCGGGCACAGAAGCGCGTGGAAGGCCGCAACTTCGAAATCCGCAAGCGATTGATCGACTACGATATGGTGATGTCGAAACAGCGCGACGCCATCTACTCGTTGCGTGATCGACTCCTGCTTCCGCCGCAAGACTCGGCGGAGAAGATCTCTCTCGATGATCTCGATGATCGATTCGACGAGTTGTTCATCGAATACGTAGCCAATCTGGTTTCCCGATACGCCGACCCATCGATTCCCGAAGAAGACTGGAATCTGGAGGGGCTGGGGCGAGAAGTCGCGGCGTTGACCGGACAGGCGTCGATCGAACTCGCGCAGATCTCTGCCGAACAACTGTCATCATTCCTTCTCGATCAACTGCGAACGGCGCTTGGCCGGCAGAAGGAACGGCTGGGACCACAATTCCCCTTGATCGCACGCTATCTGATGCTGGGAACGATTGATGAGCAGTGGTTGGCACATCTCTACACCTTGGACGATCTTCGTGAAGGGATCGGGTGGACCGCATACGGCGGAACCGATCCTCTTGTGGTATTCAAACGCGAATCGTTCACGCTGTTTCAAGAGATGCTTGCCCGGGCCAGCGCAAAGATCGTGCGCCTCGTTCTCAGTGCTCGCCTTGCTCCGGCCAAATCGGGAGCGCCGCACGATGCCCAGCGCAAGGTACAGCTGGTTCACAACAGTGCATCCGCCTTGGGAGACGCGCGTCAGAGCGCCAGCCATCCCCCGCGGGGCAAGTCGAAGCCCGTCACGCTCCCGACGAAGGTCGGACGAAACGACCCGTGCCCGTGCGGATCGGGGAAGAAATACAAGAACTGCTGTGGGAAAGACAGCTAGGTCGGCCACAGCGGTAGAGTCCTTGCTGCCTTTATGACACCGTTGGGGGTAGTTCCTCACGCCCTCCCTAGCGTGTCCACACACCTCCCCGGGCTTCTCCTGGCGTCGGGGTCCTCAAGCTTCCCCACGGTCAGCACACGCGTTCGAGCAGCAGTTCATCGTCAACAATGTGATGCCGAGAGAACATGTCGACCAGCTCGCCAACGCTTGTGGTGGCCTTTGCCTCTCCGGCGATATCATGAATGATCTCGCCTTTGTGCATCATCACCAGACGATCGCCGAGTTCGATCGCCTGTTCCATATTGTGGGTCACCATCAACGTCGTCAGCCCAAGCCGTTCAACGAATGCGCAGGTCATCCGCACGATCATCGCGGCGTTGCTTGGATCGAGCGCCGCCGTGTGTTCATCAAGCAACAGGATCTCCGGCTGGGCAAGGGTTGCCATCAGAATCGTCAGCGCTTGCCGCTCTCCACCGGAAAGAGTCGACACACTGCAGTCAAGACGATCTTCCATGCCGATGTTCAGCACCTCTAGTTGCGCGCGGATGCGGCGGTGCATCCGGGATGGAAGACCGAGTCGCAGCGTCCGACGCCCTCGCTTCGAGGCCAGAGCAAGGTTCTCCGCAACCGTCATCGACGGAGCCGTTCCGGCCAGCGGATCTTGAACGATGCGACCGATCCGCCGCGCTCGGATGTGAGGCGGCACACCGGTGATGTCCATGTCTGCCAGCCGGATCGTGCCCGTCGTGGGGGGAACTGTTCCTGCAATGAGATTCAGGAGCGTGCTCTTGCCTGCACCATTGGAGCCGATGATCGTCAAGAACTCACCGGAGCGAAGATCAAGATCGATTTGCCGGATCGCAACCTTGCGATCAGCGCCTATCTGGAAAACCTTGGAGACACCTCTCAGGCTCAGCATGCCCGCACCTTCCTTTGTCGGCGTTCGCGGAGCGTTGGTGCCACCAACGCCAAAATCACCAGAAGAGACGTCACCAGCTTCATGTCGCTCGCCTGGAATCCGATGACATAGCCGTAGCGCAGTGCCAGCACGACCGCCAGTCGGTAGATGACCGATCCGACCAGGACCCCAGCAGTCATCCATCCGATCCGCGAAGATCGGATCAGCGTACCTCCGATGATGACGGCTGCAAGACCGGTCACGATCGTCCCGGTTCCCATTCCAACATCCGCGAATCCGTTGTACTGCGCCACCAATGCGCCGGAGAGGGCAACCAATCCGTTGGCGACAGCGACACCAAGAACCTTCATGGTGTTGGTGTTGACTCCCTGGGCGATGATCATCGTCTCACTGTCCCCAGTAGCACGAAGCGCAAACCCAAGTTCCGTGCGCAGGAATAGGTCCAAGGCGAACTTAACGCCCATCGCCAGAATCGTGATGAACACCAGAATCGCCACCGGTCCAAGCCCGGACCAGGCTGCGTCGACAAGTCGCGTCACCGTGTCAATGCGAAGCAGGGACAGGTTTGGCCGCCCCATGATCCGCAGGTTGATCGAATACAGCATGATCATCATCAGCACGCCCGACAAGAGGCGGGTGATCTTCATCTTCGTGTGCAGCAATCCGGTCACCGTTCCTGCCGCCGCTCCGGCGACGAACGCGATGACAAGCACGGAGAACGGGTCAAATCCGTATCTGGACAAGAGAAGAGAGGCGATGGCCGCTCCGGTCACGAAGCTCCCATCAACGGTGAGATCAGGGAAGTCGAGAATGCGATAGGTCAGGAAAATGCCAAGCGCGGCAATCCCGTAGGCCAGCCCTTGTTCGAGTGCGTGTATGAGAAGCGTCTCCATCGCCGATCTCCCGTCCTATTCCTCGTTCTTGGTGAAACTCACGCCGCCGTACAGCACCGAAGACGCTCGCTCAACGACCGACGCCGGAAACTCAAATTCGATCAGGATCGCTTCATCGACGTTCAAGTGGATTCCGGCCCCCGAAACAAACGTCACCGGGATCTCGTTCGGGCGCGCGCCGTCGAGAATCCGCAACACCAAATCTCCGGCCGTCAAGCCCAAATCGTAGTAGTCGAATCCGACGGCAAGCGTCGCACTGGCGAGGCTCGTTGGATCGGCGACAAGGAACGGAATCTTTGCCTCTCGTGAGACGGCGAGCACGGAATCAATCGCAGAGACGACCGTGTTGTCCGTTGTCACGTACAGGGCATCAACCCGCCCGATCAGCGACTGCGCGGCAATCGGAACATTCGCCGACGTATCCGCGCTCGCCGCAATCAGCGACAGGCCAAGGGCTTCCGCTGCCTCGCGCGCCATGTCCGTCAGCACCACGGAGTTCGCCTCGCCGGGGTTGTACACGATGCCGATCGAATCGATCTCATCGGACAGTTCCTGAAGAAGTCGGATGTCATCGGCGACATTGATCATGTCCGACACACCGGTGATGTTCTCATTGCCGCTGGGATCGGTGGCATCGGGGACAAGCAGAGCTCCGACCGGATCAGTAATGGCGGCGTAGATCACCGGGACATCCGTACCCCGGAACACTTCTGCTGCGGCTTGGGCTGTCGCCGTCGCAATGGCAACGACAAAATCCACACCCTGCGCCCGGAAGTTCTGGGCAATCGAGATCGCCACAGTGTAGTCACCTTGAGCGCTGGCAAGGAGGTACTCCACGTCAACTCCGTCTTCGTATCCGGCGGCTGTCAACGCATCGATCGCCCCTTGTTCCACCGCATCGAGCGCCGGATGTTCCACGATCTTGCAGATACCAACCTTCAGCGGAGCCGAGACTCCGACAAGCGCAACGCAAACCAACAGCCCTATCATGATCAACAGCGCATTTCGCTTCACAACAACTCCTTCATCTTGTAAGCTATCCTTCCTGCAGCCCTGGTCACAGGGCTGCTCCACAGCACCGCCCGCGGCAGCGATCTTTGCCGGTCCGTTGCGCGGGCGGCGTCTTCCATCCTTGCGCTCTTTTCCTATGGAATCGACTCACCTCCTTGGTTTCCACATCTTTCTCATCTCTACCCGTACGCCAAAAAGAAAAGACCGCAGGCAAATGCCTGCAGTCGGCAACTGGCTTCTCCGGAACGCGCTTGTGAATCGCTAGCGCGTTTCGCAGAAGCCGGGGCTAAACCAATAGCAGAAATAGAAGCAGGAGCCGGTCACGTGCCGCAATTGGACTCGTTCGGTGCTCCTTGCTTGATTCATCTTGGAGCCACTATAGGCCGATGTGAGCAGTCTGTCAAGACCGGCATTGACAAAAAACCCAACGCCGCCTATCATTAGCAGACAGTAATCTTAAGTGCTAAATACGATGATGACCCTACCTGAGAGACAGCGGCTGATTCTGAAAGAGATCGTTGATCGGTATATTCGCTACCGAGAACCCGTTTCATCGCGAATGATCCTTGAAGACTACGGGCTACGCGTGTCATCGGCCACGGTGCGCAATGACATGAGCGATCTTGAGGAGCGCGAGTTCATCCGCAAGCCGTACTCCTCATCGGGACGCGTTCCAACCGCAAAAGGATACCGTTTCTTCGTGGAATGGCTCCTCGATCTTTCGGAACTGACCCACCGGGAGCAGCACGCCATCGTCGAAGCATATGAGATGCCGTATCTTGAAGTGGCGGAGACGATGCAGCATACAGCCTTTGTGCTGGCAAGCATCACCGGTTGTGTCGGCTTTGTGATTCCCGCACGCGCTGAGGAGACTCGGCTCAACCGCGTTGTGCTGACACGACTTTCGGCGCATTCGGCGCTCCTGGTCGTGATCTCCGATATTGGCGTCGTGAAACATGGCGTCGTTCCCGTCGATACGCACATCGATGACGATCACGATGTCTTCGAGCGGGTGAATCAGCTGATCAATGACAACCTTCGCGGCGTGACGTTGGACCGTGTTCTTCAACTGGCTTCCGAAGATCGTTCGGACGTCTGGTACGAGCCGTCCGTCCGACAGGCGCTTCGCGTATTGAGGTTCTTGTTGGCGCGCGAACAGCGGCAGCCTCTTTTTCTTGAGGGGTTGGCAAACTTGCTCCCGGAACTTCGCCTTGTGGAGCCTGAGACCGCATTGGATCGATTCGCCGGCCTGATGAGTTCATTGAAGGATCCAACGGCCTTTGTGAAAGCTGTTTACGCCTACCGCAAAGGGGATCCCGGCGTCGCAATCGCCATTGGGGACATGCCGTTGCCAGGGATGGAAGGCTTCAGCGTGGTCACGTCCGGGTACGGCCCCCATGATGGTGTTCTTGGAATCATTGCTCCACTGTGGATGGACTACAGCAAAGCATTGTCCGCGACGAGTTACATTGGCGCGAGATTGGAGGCGTTCTTCCTCGGTGCTCGCGCCCGTCATGCGGAGGAGGAAGTTCATGAAGAGCAAACCGGATCATCGTAACCTTTCCACCCACGACGATACCGACATCAAGAACGGGCACATCGACGACATCGAGATCGTGCGCGGACCCGAATCTGCCACTCTGGACCAAGACGTCCAGATCGCCCAAGACGGGAATGGCGAGGCCGCCTTGCAGCAAGAACATGCTGACCGAATCATGCGGATGCAAGCGGAATTCGAGAACTACAGGAAACGGGTGGCTCGCGACATGGCCTCCGCGTACGAGCGGGCAACCGATGACCTGCTCCTGGAAATTCTCCCCCTGTACGACAGTGTGCTCCGAGCCGTACATCTGCACGAAGAACCGCAAGGGAAAGACGAATCTGCAATCTCCGAAGGCCTGCGGCAGATTGGAAAGCAGTTCTCGCAATGGCTGGACTCAAAAGGCATTCAACCCATTGCTGCTGTCGGCAATCTGTTCGATCCGCAACGCCATGAAGCTGTTCTCACCGTGGAGAGCGATCGGCCGCGAAATGAGATCATCGAGGAGTTCGAGCTAGGATATTTCCGGTACGACCGTGTCCTACGCCCCAGCAAGGTGAGTGTGAGTCGCGGCGCAAAGGAGGAGGAATCATCATGAGAGAGAAGATTATCGGGATCGATTTGGGGACGACCAACTCCTGCGTCGCCGTACTTGAAGGCGGGTCGCCGGAAATCATCAGCAACACGGAAGGCGAACGTACGACGCCGTCTGTTGTCGCATTCACCGACGAAGGGGAGCGCCTTGTCGGGCGGCTGGCAAAGCGCCAGACCATCACCAATCCCAAGCACACCATTTCTTCGATCAAACGGCATATGGGAACGGACTTCAAGGCCAAGATCACCGTTGATGGATCGACCACGGAATACGCGCCGGAGCAAATCTCGGCGATGATCCTCCAGAAACTGAAGAAAGATGCGGAGGATCACCTCGGCGGGAAAGTCTCCAAGGCAGTCATCACCGTGCCCGCCTACTTCAATGATGCCCAGCGTCAAGCAACAAAGGATGCCGGGAAGATCGCCGGCCTTGAGGTCATGCGGATCATCAACGAGCCTACGGCTGCTGCGTTGGCCTACGGATTGGACAAGCAGAGCGAGCAGACGATTCTTGTCTACGACCTCGGCGGAGGCACGTTTGACGTATCGATCCTCGAAATAGGGGATGGTGTATTCGAAGTCATCGCGACCGACGGCGACACCCAACTCGGGGGCGACGATTTCGACCAGCGAATCATGGACTGGCTGGCGGAGGAATTCCGCAAGGACACGGGGATCGATCTCTCCAAGGATCCGAGCGCCATTCAGCGCTTAAAAGATGCGGCCGAGGCGGCGAAGAAGGAGCTGTCCACCCGCAAAGAAACCACGATCCATCTGCCGTACATCACAGCCGATACGGGCGGCCCCAAGCATCTCGAACAGAAGCTCACCCGGGCCAAGTTCGAGCAACTGATCGAGGATCTTCTGGATCGAACCGTTCGTGTGGTTGACGAGACCCTTCAGGTCGCCAACGCAACAAGTGAAACGATCGATCAGGTCGTCCTGGTCGGCGGATCGACACGGATCCCTCGCGTGCAGGAGCTAATCGCATCACGGGTTCCCGGCAAGATCAACAAGGAGATCAATCCGGACGAAGTCGTCGCCGCTGGTGCCGCGATCCAGGGTGGGGTGCTTGCCGGCGAGGTCGATGAGATCGTCCTGTTGGATGTGACGCCGCTCACGCTTTCGATCGAGACACTCGGCGGAATCGCGACACCGCTGATCGAGCGCAACACAACCATCCCCACGGAGAAGACGAAGACGTTCACCACCGCCGAAGACAACCAGCCCGCCGTCGAAATCCACGTCGTTCAGGGAGAGCGAAAGATGGCTGCGGATGGAAAATCTCTCGGGAAGTTCCAGCTCGCGGGGCTGCCCACAGCTCCTCGCGGGGTGCCTCAGATCGACGTCACGTTCAACATCGACGCCGACGGTATCCTTCATGTGACCGCCAAGGACAAGGCGACAAGCAAGACGGCTTCGATCAGGATCACGGAATCGTCCAGGCTTCAGGACGGCGAGATCGATCAGATGCGCAAAGAGGCGGAAGAACACGCCGAAGAAGATCGAAAACGCGCTGAAGAGGTCGAAACGCGGAACCAGGCCGACCAACTTGTCTACAGTGTAGAGAAGACGCTGTCCGACCTCGGCGACAAGGTTTCGCAGGAGAAGCGCACGGAAATCGAGGATCATCTGAGATCTCTGCGCGACAAGATCACGTCGAATGCACCTTTGGATGAGCTGAAAAAGGCAATGCAACAGCTATCCGGAAGCGCCCAACAGCTTGCCGAGGAAGCCTACAAGCAAGCTCAAGCGCAAGGCGGACCGGGGCCCAGCGCGCAATCCTCTCCAGAGGGACGGGAATCAGGCTCTAGCGACGAGGAAGCGGATGACGACGGTGAGTACATCGACGCCGAGTACGACGACGGCAAGTAAGGGAAAGGGAAGCGGACGGCGTGGCCAAGACAGATTACTACGAGATCCTGGGGCTGGATCGCAAGGCAACCCAGGAAGAGATCAAGCGGGCGTACCGCAGCAAGGCGAAGGAGCTCCATCCGGACAAGAACCCGGAGAACAAAAGCCGGGCGGAAGAGGAGTTCAAGCGCGTCGCTGAAGCCTACGAGGTTCTCTCAGACCAGGAGAAACGCCTGCAGTACGATCGGTATGGCCACGCCGGCCCCGCACAAGGATTCACGTTTGGCGACACGGACTTCCGCCGCGCTCGTCAGGCGTATTCGGAGTTTGGCTTCGGCGGATTCGATGACCTGTTTGATCTCTTCTTCCGCCAAGGCGGGCGGACCGCATCGCGCCGAACTGCAGCTCGCCAGGGCGAAGATATCGAATACAAACTGAGGATCTCCCTGGAAGACGCTGCCATCGGGACCAAGATCAAAGTCACCGCACCTCGTCTTGTTCGCTGCGACCGATGCGAAGGGAACGGCGCTGAGCCGGGCACCACCAAGACGACCTGCCCGACATGTCACGGTCGGGGACAAGTGGAGTATCACCAGCAGAGCTTGCTCGGGAGTTTCATCAACGTCCAAACCTGCCCTGAATGCCAGGGCAAGGGGGATGTGACGGCAACCCCGTGCCATCGGTGTCACGGATCCGGTCGGGTGAAAGAGAAGAGCAAGATCTCCGTGACGGTGCCGGCCGGAGTCTCCGAGAACTCGCGCCTGCGCCTCAAAGGACAAGGGAACGCCGGCATCGATGGCGCCCCCGCAGGAGACCTGTTCATCGTAATCGAGATCATCCCGCACCACCAGTTCAAGCGGGAAGGACGCAATATCCTCTCCGTGCTGAAGCTGCATTACCCCCAAGCAGTGCTTGGGGCACGCATCCCCGTGGAGACACTGTGGGGAGAGACGACGATCACCGTTCCTCCGGGAACCTCATCCGGAACAGTGATCCGCATCAAGGGGAAAGGCGTCCCCGACCTGCAGAGCAACGGACGTGGGGACCACGTTGTCCGGATCGAAGTCGTGATCCCGACCCACATCACGCCGGCCCAGAAACGCCTTCTAAAACAACTCTCGGACCTGCTGCCGCCGCTGACGCCATCGGAAGAAGACTCATAGGATAATACGCAAATTCCGTACCGCACTCTTCTCAGACGGAGAATGGCACCGGGTTACGGCTTGCGTTGCTGTTCGAAGAACATGAGAACGTGTTGCAGGGCTCGGCGGCGGTGGCTCATTCGATTCTTCTCAGCGGGTCCCATCTCGGCAAGCGTCTTTGCTCGCCCTTCGGGAACGAACAACGGGTCGTAGCCGAACCCCCCTGTACCACGCGGTGTTTCCAGGATCCGACCGCGCAGTTCTCCCTGCCAAGAGAACTCACGCTGCTGATCCATGCGAAGAACCACCCAGGTCACGAATCGAGCCGATCGGTCCCGCCGCTCTCCGTGATCATCGAGCTCGGCCAATCGCTGAAGTAGGAGCTGATTGTTGGCCTCATAGTCGGCGGGCTCGCCGGCATAGCGGGCGGACCGCACGCCTGGTTCTCCACCCAATGACGGAACCTCAAGCCCTGAATCGTCAGCAAGAACGGCCAACCCGGTCAACTCGCCAATGACGCGGGCCTTCAGCAGTGCATTGGTGAGGAATGTTGTCCCGGTTTCGTCGACATCCGGAAACGGGACTTCATCGACAGTGAACAGAACAAGATCCGGAGCCGATGAGAGAATTTCCCGTATTTCGCGTATTTTCCCGGGATTTCTTGTGGCAAGCAACACGCGTTGTTGCGCCAATTCGCCTCCCTCAGATGTTCCGGCTCCAATCGATCACATCCCCAGAAGAGGAACAGGAAGCGAGAAACCACATCTACTGGACGCGACCGCTAGAACACGGAGAGAACGAATCCAAGCAGAACAAAGAGAGCCGCAAGCACATAGGTTACGGTGCGCTTGGGATCTCGCGTTTCGTCACGTCCGAATACGGTGCCGGACATCCCCGAGCCAAATGCGCCGCCAAGTCCGGAGTGTTCGCTCATCTGCATGAGGACCATTCCGACAAGAGCAAGACAGTCCAGAACGAGTACGATTTCCAAGAACAAGCGCATCGAATACCGATCCTTTCATTGCTTCTCAGTCTTTTGAGAAGTATACGCAACCCCGTCCCTGTTCTCCAACGGATTCCGATACGCACTCAAGAGCCCGGTTGAACGAGTGCCCGCGTTTCTCGTATCCTTCCATAAAACCCATGGAGGCTCTCTTGCGCAAGTTCGTGTTCGTCACCGGTGGGGTCCTCTCCGGACTCGGCAAGGGGGTCGTCACGGCCTCGATTGGCCTCCTCCTCAAACAATCCGGGTACCGCGTCTCTTTGCAGAAAATCGACCCCTACGTCAACATCGACGCAGGCACGATGAACCCTTACGAACACGGCGAAGTGTTTGTGACGGACGATGGCAAGGAAACGGATCTTGACATCGGCCGCTATGAGCGGTTCCTTGACGAAAATCTATCCGCCCGCAACTACGCCACCACGGGACAGGTCTATTGGAGTGTCATTCGTCAGGAGCGTGCCGGATCGTTTCTAGGCAAGACCGTGCAAGTAATCCCGCACATCACGGACGAGATCAAGAAGCTGATCCAAAGACCCCTTGAAGATTGCGCCGCGGAGATTGCCGTCGTGGAAATCGGAGGAACCGTCGGCGACATCGAGAGCCTTCCGTTCCTCGAAGCGCTGCGCCAGCTAAAGGACGAACTCCCGGCGGACGACACGTTCTTCGTTCATCTCACCTTGTTGCCACAGATGTCGAGTACCGATGAGCTGAAAACGAAGCCAACCCAGCACAGTGTGAAGGAATTGAGGGGGATCGGAATCCAGCCCGATGCCATCGTGGCGCGAGCGGAACGATCGATCCCCGCTGATGTTCGTCGGAAAATCGCCCTGTTCTGTGACGTTCCCGAAACCAATGTCATCGAGGACATCGATCAGTTCTCCATCTACGATGTCCCGCTTGTCATCCAACGGGAAGGCCTTCATGCAGCGGTTTCCACGGGGCTGAAGCTCCCTCCACGGATGCCCGACATGGGACCTTGGAGCCGGAGGGTCGAGAAGCTGCGCCATCCCTCGCGCCGAGTACGCATCGCGATCGTCGGGAAGTACATCGAACTGAGAGATTCGTACATCAGCATTCACGAAGCGCTCATTCATGCCGGCATTCACTGCGAAGTCGGCATCGATCCTTTGTGGGTCTCCGCGGAATCCGTTGACGAGCACGGTCCGGAGCGCTACTTGTCCGATGTAGATGGCATCCTAATCCCCGGCGGCTTCGGGGATCGCGGCGTGGACGGGAAAGTGGAGGCGGTCTCCTACGCCCGCACGAACGGGATTCCGTTCTTCGGGATTTGTCTTGGACTGCAATGCGCGGCAATCGAGTTTGCGCGCAATCGTCTCGGTATGAAGAGCGCCAACAGTTCTGAGTTCGATTCCGAGACTCCCCATCCTGTCATCGATCTCATGGAGACCCAATCCGAACTTCGCGACAAGGGCGGAACCATGCGGCTTGGTGCCTATCCGGCGGTTCTCGCGCCCGACTCGATCAGTGTTTCGTGCTACAAGACACCGGAGATCTCTGAGCGCCATCGACATCGTTACGAGTTTAATACCGCTTATCGGGAAGCATTTTCCAGCGCAGGGTTTCACGTCACGGGAGCATCTCCTGACGGGCGGCTGGTCGAGATCCTTGAGTTGGAAGACCATCCGTGGTTTGTCGGCGTCCAATTCCACCCGGAATTCAAGTCCCGGTTCGTCAACCCTCACCCTCTCTTCGTTGGCTTTGTCCAAGCATGTCTCGAAAGACATTGCTGTTGACCCTGGCAGCACTGTGTTTTGCCGGCGGGTTTGCGGCCGTTGTGTTCGCCCCGATTGGATCTTCCGAATCGGGAACCCGGCCGGCCGACATTCATGCCCTTCATTTGGTCGGGTATGACGAATCGGGCGACGTGAGGTGGTTGCTGGACGCAACGTCGGGCTCCATGATGCAAGAGACGCAAACCGGAAGCCTCTCAGGGCTTACGCTTCAATTCGCGAAACAGGGCGACGTGACGCTGTCCGTGACCGCGGGTCACGTCGATTTCACCCCACAGCAGGGGAAGTTGACTCAATCCCCTTCGCTGATCGCTCATCGGACGGAGACCCGATCCCGCGAGTACACGCTATCCGCCGATGAGATGATGTGGTGGCGACAAGACGAAACACTGTTAGGGTCGGAAGCTTCCGCGCTGTTTTCCGCCGGGTGGTTGACGGCCCCGATGATGGAACTCAGCCTGCCGAATGAGCACCTCTCGTTTCACGGCGGGGTTGTCTTGAGCATCGAACTGGAAGACGGACGAATCGCCGACATCTCCGCCGAGATCGCGTCGATGGTCAACGATCAAGTTGTCATCGAGCGTTCTGTCATCGTCGAAATCGGCGACGACATCTATCATTGCGAAACGATGACCCTGGAGACGACGGAGGACTCGACCCTGGTGTCGTCGATCCTGTTGGAGGGAGATGTTTCCGCGTCATTCTCGCAGGGGGAAATCACTGCAGATACACTGCGCGTGACTTCGAACGGCTGGGAGGCGGACGGACAGGTGTTCCTCGAATTCGAGGTGGAGCTTGATGAGACTCTGTTGAACCCGGAGAACGATGCTTGAAGCCGCAAACCTTGTGAAGCACTACCAACAGCGCTGTGTGGTCGATCACCTGTCGCTTCGGGTCTCTCGGGGCGAGATCATCGGGCTTCTCGGCCCCAATGGAGCGGGAAAAACAACGACCTTCCGAATGATGGTCGGATTCATCGGCACCGAGCAGGGTTCGGTGACACTCGACGGCCGCAATCTCGCCTCGCTTCCGTTCCACCAAAGAGCGCGGATGGGAGTCAGCTACCTTCCGCAAGAACCGTCGATCTTCGTAAAAGCGACAGTCGCCGACAATCTGAACCTCGTCCTTGAGTGGACGCAATCAAGAAACGAAATGGAGCGGACTCGCCAACAGCTGCTGGAGGAATTTGCATTGACATCGCTCCAGTCCCACCTGGCGTCTACGCTGTCTTCGGGGGAACGCAGGCGATTGGAGATCGCGCGCGCGCTGGCCACATCGCCGTCTTTCATCCTTCTTGACGAGCCGTTCTCCGGGATTGATCCGCTGACAATCCATGATCTGCAGGGCTGTCTCAACCGATTGAAGGAACAGCAGATCGGCTTCGTGATTACCGATCACAATGTCCGAGACACGCTCGCCGTGACCGATTACACATACTTGATTCACGAAGGGAAGATCATCGTCGAAGGAACGGCCGACGAACTCGTTACGAACCCCCTTGCACGTCAGTTCTACCTTGGTTCTCGTTTCCGTTTGTAGCCCGCCTATACAAACGTCCGACCGCGATCCAGGAGCCGAACCCAACGATCAAGGCAAGGCTGACGACTTGGGCGATGCGGAACGAGCCAAGCCACAGGCTGTCGGCTCGAACAAAACTGACCAGAAATCGCACGAGCGAGTACAGAGAAAAGTAGAGCGCCGTGACAAACCCGTCTCGATAGCCCCGCTTCCGCAAGACAAACCACAATAGAGAGAAGATCGCAAGATTCCCCATCATCTCGTAGATCATCGTCGGATGCGTTGCCTGGTTCGGAAAGGCCCGTCCGGCAGGGGATTCGGCCGGGAATCTGATCCCCCACGGAAGGGACGTCGGCAGACCGAACGCGTCTCCGTTCATCAGGTTTCCGATCCGCCCGATCGCTTGTCCGAGGATCAGACTCGGCGCCAACGCGTCGGTGAGCCGCCAGAACAGAACGTGGGTGCGACGCGAGAACAGAAACACGACCAGCACGCCGCCCAAGACGCCTCCGTGAATCGCCAGGCCTCCCTCCCATATCTTGAGGATGTCGATGGGGTAGCGCGCGTAGTAGCTCCACTGGAACGCAACGTAGTACAGCCGCGCTCCAATGATCGCCGCCGGAATCACCCACAACAACAAATCGAACAGGCGCTCGGTCGGCAGAGGAATGTGTTTCCGCTTCACTTCCAGGGAGAGAAGCCACATTCCGACACAGATGGCAACCACGTACATCAAGCCGTAGTAGCGAATCGTGACCGGTCCCAACTCAGCAAGTATCGGGTGCATCGCATCCCCCCCAACCGATATGATCCAGAGTATATGGCGAAGCTACGGATACAGAAAATCTACCCCTGGCTTGCCGGCGCCGTGCTCGCGCTTTCGATGCCCAGTGGGCATCTGCCGCTGGGTGTCATGGTTTTTGCTGCATTGGTCCCTGCGCTTCTTCTGCATGGACGGCGTTCCGGTTTCCTTACCGGATGGGCCCTGGGAGTAGCTTTCTTTGCCGTCGATTTACGCTGGTTGCTGACATTGTGGCGGTTCACGCCGATGGTTCTCGCAGGCTATATCGCATTGATTGGCTTCTACGGCTTGTCCGTCGCGATCTGGAAGGCTGCCGTAACGCTAGCGGAACGCCGGTGGGGCACGGCAACGGCCTTCATGCTCGTGTCTCCTTTCCTGTGGACGCTGATGGAGTGGTTGCGGGCACAAGGATCGATGGGGTTCGGATTCTCCACGTTGTATTCGGCGCTGTATCGAACACCGGAGCTCATCCAAGCGGCAAGTGTCTTCGGCCCGTGGTTCATGTCCACACTCATCCTTCTCGCCAACGGCGGACTTGCCTTGGCCGCGCGACGCCGCTCGCCTTTTCCCGTACTGCTTTCGTGTGTTGTGATCGCCATAGCCGCCGTGTTTGCCGTGTTTCCGATTTCTTCTACCGATTCCCCGCCGGAACCTATGTCCGTGGCCGTCATCGGATCTGACGTCACCCAGGACGTCAAACTGGATGGGATTCATCTTCTCGATCTTCGAGATCGTTACCTGCAACTTGGCGCAACGGCGGCCGAGGCTCAACCTGATCTCATCGTGTTTCCGGAATCCATCTTGCCCGGATACATCCTGGTCGACTCCAGACTTCTCCCCCGATTCGAGGAACTCGCGCGGTCTTCGGGAATATCGCTGCTTTTCGGCACGGGAGACCTACGCGATGGGAAAGTCTACAATGCCGCCGTTCTGATCGGCGAAGACGGGCAAGTCAAGGATCGCTACGACATGATTCGTCTGGTGCCGTTTGGGGAGTGGATTCCGGCACGCGGGCTTCTCGACCGACTTGGTCTCGGCGTCCTTGTTCGCTCGTTCCTGCCGCTCGATGTGTCCCGAGGGGCCGACGTGTCTCCGGTTGATGTCTACGGAACACCGATCTGTTTCGAGTCAAGCTTTCCTGCAATCACGAGGGGGTTCGCAGCGAACGGAGCGGAACTGCTTGTCGTCATCACGAACGATGCCTGGTTTGCCTACAGCTCTGAGCTCGAGGCGCACTTCGCCTGCGCCGTGTTCCGTGCTGTGGAAACGCGGCGATATCTTGCGCAGGCGGCAAATGGCGGGATTTCGGGCGTCATCGATCCTCGAGGGTCGATCCTTGCCGAATCGGGTTCACAAGGCATCCTTTCCGCCGAAGTCGAGCTGCGCCGGGATCGCTCTCTCTATGTCGCATGGGGGGAGATTCCGCTTCTGCTAGGATGGATTGCAGCATGGATCGCCTGGGGAGTCTGGATCCGAGTTCGGACTCGACTCGGCGCAAAGCGAAGCGCCGCGAACCTGTCTGGGACAGCCTCGCGGCGCTGATCCAGCCCTTAGTTCAGGCGCTGGTTCCGGATCAAGTAGACCATTCGGCTCAACTCCTAAAGGTCGAACTCCTTGACGGCGGGGAAGACGTTGTCGCCGATTGCCGTCAGCTTCGTCACCACACCATCGTCGAACGAGACTTTGTACAGGTTGTACAAGCCGCTTGTTTCAACTCGCGCGAACACGAGGCCGCTCCCATCCTCCAACCAGAACGGACAGAATTCATCGTCATCGGTGGTGATCCCGGAAAGCGATGAACCAACAATCGCTTCGACATACGCTTCGAGCGTCACTTCGTTCTCACCGGCCGCGTCCATGACCCAGATGTCAACGATCCCGCCGAACCCCAGGCGCTCGCTCGAGAAAGCAATCTCGGTGCCCGTCGGACTCCATACCGGTTTCGAGATCCCTGCCACCGCCGGAAGGCCGACTGCAGTCGCCAGAGAAGCTTCGAACCCAGTCGGGGACGCATCTCCATCGCGCCCCGGCCCGTCGAACAACTCAGTTGCCGTTTCGGTCACGCTGTCCCAAAGCCAGATCGAACTCCCGCCCGCTGCATCCTTGTTCGAGACGAACAGGAGATCATCGCTTGCAGTTGAGTACGAGGGGGCGATCGCCCAGGAGGGACTCTGGGAGGTCAGCTTTGCCTGCGACAACCCCTCAGAGGTCATCGTCCAGATCTCCCAGCTGTCCGTCGAAGCTGGAGCGGCAGTATTGGACGAGAACGCAATCAATGCCCCGTTCCGCGACCAGCTAGGTTGGATTTCGCTCGATGTCTGCTCGGTCAGCTGGTTCTGCCCGAGCGGACCTCCGGCAAGGCTGATGGTGAAGATGTCCCAATCGCCATCTGCATCCGAGGCGTAGGCGACTCTGTTCCTGGTCGTGGGCACAAGCGCCGGGAACACTTCTTCATCGCCCGTGTTTAGGTAGATCGCTCCCTGCTCCGATCCGTCAGATTTCATCTGCCAGATGTCATAGTCCCAAGTCACGCCGCTTCCGTCACGATCGACGGAGAACGTAATCATTGCCGGCCCGATCGTGATCGTTCGACTGACCATCCCGATTCGCCCGTCGTTGTCGGTGACCGTCAGTGTGATTTCAAAGGTCCCCGCCTCGTCGTACGTATGCGTAGGCGTATCGGTCACGTCCGTTCCGATATCCGCTGCGGCGCCATCACCGTAGTCCAGTTCGTAGCCCACAATCAGGCCATCCGGGTCGTTCGAATCAGCGAGATCAAACACATACACCACGGGCGCTTCCTGATCGTTGCCTGATGTGAAGTCGAGGAGGGCAATCGGGGCTTGCCCGAAAAACCCTCGGCAGGCAGCAATCCCGAAGGCCAACCCGCAAAGCAGCATCGCGACTAGTATGCGACGAATCAAACCTCTTGGCGCTGCTTCTCCAAACGCAGGCATATCTCCTCCTTGTTCTCGCACGCGTAGCCTCCCTATGGGCCAATCTAGGAGGAGTCTACCTGGATACAACGGTCCCGTTGGTGAACGCCGTCCCGCCTCTCTCGGGGGATTCGTCCTGATGGGAGGTGACCGATGTCGAAACGCGAAACCAATCGATAAACTCGGTGTATATTGGTCAGCAGGAGGTCAGGCCGGCGTGTACAGGCTGTTCGACGAGGTGAGTCTGTTGCGTGCATCGCTGCAGGGAGAGACGGAAGCTTGGGGGGAAATCGTCGCCCGTTACAAGGACGCCGTGTTCGGGTTGTGTTTGGGTTTCCTTCACAATCCGGCGGATGCGGAAGATATCACACACGACGCATTCATTCGTGCCTATGAGAACTTGCGCCGCTACAAGCTCGACAAGAAATTCTCGACGTGGATTTTTACCATCGCATCGAATCTCTGCCGAAACCGGCTCAGACACCGCCGCTATCACCCGGTGATCCCGCCACCCGATGAGATCGCGGGCGGATCCGATCCTGCTGTGGAGTACGCACGAGACGTTCGACTGGGACAGGTGAGGAAGGCGCTGGATCAGCTTCCGTACTTGTACCGAACACCGCTCGTGCTCAGGTTTTACAATGAACTGGCTTACAATGAGATTGCCGAGATTCTTGCCGTGCCTGAAGGGACCGTGAAGACGAGGATCCATCGAGCGAAGATCCAGTTAAAGAGAATCATGGAGAAGGATGGCTTGACCGATCATGTACAACGATGATCTTGAGCACCAGCTGAAGGAGACGTTCGAACACGAGGCCGCCCTCCACCGGGATCGCCTTGAGGGGCTCGAGTCACGCATCTCGGAAGAACTCGAAGGACGATTGCCCAAACCGGGATTCGGAGATCTGATACGTGATCTAGTCGCACCCAGCAAGGCGGGCCGGATGGGCCAGCTCGTCGTTCTCGCAGCAACGGCGGCCGTGTTCCTTATCGTCGGAGGATTGTTCCTGCCGGAGCTTTCTCCGCAGCTCAACCCAGCCGAGCGTCTGGCGGAGGCCGGCGGCGGCGTGGCCTTTGGAACCACCGTGTTCCTTGTCCCAGCACCCAATGCTTCCGAAGTCGTCCTTGTCGGTAGCTTCAACAATTGGGAGGCAACGCCTCTCGCTGACGAAGATCTGGACGGCATTTGGAGAGTTGAGCTAACCCTAGATCCCGGCCGCTATGAATACGCTTTCGTGGTTGACGGGCAGTGGTGGGGACAGGATCCGGCCGCAGATGAGACAGTACGCAGCTACGGCGGCTACAGTTCCGTGCGCTATATCGGGTTGGCAGGAGGCGACGCATGAAGCTTGGCAGAACTGTGATCGCAATGTTGGCCCTGTCTCTGACCGTCGTGCTCGTGGCGGCTGCTGGGACGCAGGTTTCGGCCCAGACTCCGCTTGACTCGGTGGAAGATCTTCTGAGAGCGGCGTCCATTCCCTCGACAGACAGAATTCTCGACGCCTTCCAGTTTGGAATCTCCGCCAACACGCTCACGCCGCAGGATGCGTTTCTCGTCACCGATCGTATCATTCAAGCGACGGGAGTTCTGGCAGACAAAGAGGCTGTTCTGCTCGCGCTAGCGATGACTCTGGAACAGGCCCTCCCAGTTGACTGGTTGATCGACAAAGTCGTCGAGGGAATCAGTCGCCGGGTTGCCTTGTCGGCGATTCGTTTCGAGGTGCAGCTTCGCGCGCAATTGCAGGCGGGTGTTCGCGATCTCCTTTTCTCCAAGGGAATCTTCGCCGGCAATCCAAGTTCCACCGGGGGAACAGCTCTCCCTCAACAGAGATTCAACCTCCTTGTCATGCACATCTCTGATGCCCTCGGCGATTATCGAGAAGGAGGGGGCAGTCCGCTGGATTACCTGTCGGTGTACTCGGCCGTGGAACAGCGCCTCGCCTATCTTGGCGGCTCCGTAATCCTTCTGCAGGATGTCGAGCTGGCCTTGTCGCGTGTCGAACCCGCGGAGTTGGGGCAGGCCCTTCTCGGAGCGCTTGAGTAGCGCCATTCCCTAGCTGATGCTTTCCTTCCAAACCCGGTTGCGCTTGGACCGAAGAAACCCCCGCGATAAGATAGCGGCGCAATGATGCGACACCTGCTTGCAGTCGAATGGATGCTTGCTCACGAAGCTCTCGCCCGCGAGGGCTTCTTCGATGCCCCATCGTTCTCCTCGGTTGACGCCGTCTTGGTCGATCCCTTGTCCATTCCCAGCCATTGGGCCACCGTTGGAATCGACGGTTCGGGAGATCGTCGAACCCATCGAGGGCACGATCTCGGTCTCGGACGTGCCGTGTCCTCCGCGATGGCCCGGCGACGACGAGAGGCATCCGATCTCTTGCTCAAGGCGGGAGGAACGTTGGTGTGCCGTCTTCGCCCGCATGGACGGGCTCTTCATATCCTTTCCGATGACGGCCCTTCCGAGCGAATCGATCGCTACAGCTGGCTGCCGTCCGTCTCGCATGTCGATCGGCAATACCATCTGTCATTCCCGGCGAACAGCCGCTTCGTCCCCCGCCGGGGCACGGATATTCGGCTCGCCGGGACGGATAGCCCATTTGAGGAGTTCCTCAATCGGATGATAGGAACACTTCAATACGAGGCGGTTTACCAGGATCTTCTCGAGACGCCGATCGAGCATTTTGCCACCGTGCTTGCCCGCAATCGGATCGGTGATGTCATCGCGGTAGAGATTCCTTACGGAGAGGGCCGGCTTGTTCTTCTTCCGCCAACGTGCGGCGCATCCCCCGCGTCCGAAGCGACGGCACTGGTCGAAGCCGTGATGAAAGGCTGTTCTCGTACGGGATTCGAAGGCGCGCCCGATTGGATCGGCTCCTACGAAACGGCGGGAGAGCCTGCTCTGCGGGACGAGCTTGCCAGCTTGACCAGCCGGCGCGACAAGCTCAGCGACAAGATCGAAGAGACTCGGAAACGATACGACTCGGCCACGCTGATGAAGCGCCTCTTGTTCGCGCAAAGCCAAGGGGCTCTCAGGCAAGCGGGAGAGGATGCTTGCCGCGCTCTTGGGTTCGAGGCAGAGCAACATCGGGACGGGCTTCTCATCCGCTCCCTCGAAGGCGATGCCTGGATGATGTTCGCTGCATCGGACAGTGCCGTCGATGTCCAGCCGTATCGCCGTCTGTTGGGGTTCATCGACCGCGCACGAACCGAGAACACCGACCCCAAGAAAGGGATCCTCGTTGTCAGTGGATTCAGGCACCTCGATCCCCGGCAACGATCCACCGAGTACACGGACGCGGTTCGCCGCGGCTGCAAATCTCAGGGATTCTGCCTCATGACGTCATATGACTTGTTTCGCCTTGCGATTCAAGCCGGCGACTCGGACCGTCGGGTGTGCGCCGCTTCGCGGAGGAAGATTCTGGAAACAGACGGCGTATACAAGTTCCCCAAATCGTGACCGCCCTTTTGGGTTGGACGCTTGCAGCCGGTGTTGCATGTGCCGCGATGTCCAGCGCTTTCTCGCGCGTCATGGGCAACCATTGCGTCGGAAAACACATCCGCGAGCAAGGCCCGCGGTCGCACCTGATGAAAGAAGGTACGCCGACGATGGGAGGCGTCGTGGTTCTCCTTGTTTGGGGAGGAAGCCTCGCCGCACTGTCGTGGATGGGCCGCGGTTCGCCGTCATGCTGGATCGTTTATGTCGCATCCGTGTTGTTTGGGGCGATCGGTCTGTTCGATGACCTCTTGTCCCAGCGCCGCCATGAACGGGTCGCGCCTGGATCCGGGATGCGTCCCTGGCAGAAAATCGCTCTCGGGACAATCGCTTGGGCCGTCATGATCGGTCTCTTCCCGAATCTGCTTCGGACCGAGTTCATCGTCCCGTTTGCGTCAATGGTCGTCCAGATCCCTCGTTGGCTGACCTTCCCGCTGACATGGTTAGTGTTCACGGGCGCTACCAACAGCATGAACCTGACCGATGGACTGGACGGTCTCGCCACGGGGATTGCTGCGATCTCGATGATTGGGCTCGTGGTCTCACTCCCCGATTCAACGTCCGCCACATCGATTGTCCTGCTGATTGGGGTCCTCATCGGGTTTCTCTGGAGCAACAGCTACCCATCCCGGCTGTTCATGGGGGACGTCGGCTCGTTCGCGCTGGGGGGAACACTTGCCGTGCTGGCGATCGACAACGGTCTTGTCCTCTTCCTTCCGTTCTTCGCCGCCGTTCCTTTGCTGGAATCTCTCTCTGTCATCGCTCAAGTCGGACTGTTTCGAACCACGGGACTGCGCCTGTTTCGGATGGCTCCGTTGCACCATCATTTCGAGGAGACAGCGTCCCCGCACCGATCGTTTCTTGTTCCCGCCATCACGTTGGCCGAGCCGAGAATCACGATGCGTTTCTGGATTGTCCATGCACTGTTTGTCTTTCTCGGCGTGTTGGCGGTTCGATGACAAAGAAAACTCGACAGGCGCGAACGCCTGCCGAGGATGCCAGAGGTGTGCCGGAGGTGGGACTTGAACCCACACGAGGTGTAATCCCCACAGGATCCTGAATCCTGCGCGTCTGCCAATTCCGCCACTCCGGCGTTGTGAGCGGCGGTCAGTTTATGCCCCACGGGAGTCGCTGTCAAGATCGAACGGCACACATTCACTCAGTGTGTCCGACAAACAACGAGCCGTACCAGACGCACTTCTGCCGTTCGACGGCGCCTTATGCATCGCTTGGCACACCTTGTCCTATCTGATAGAATGAGCGGACGTGTGACCTCGCTTGAGTGGTGATCAGGGGTAACTATCGACACGTACCAGATCGCTCCCGCGTTCGGGGAACCGGAGGACGGTCAAGGGGGGGTAGGGATGGCAGAACTGAAGGATTTCCGCATCTTCTCCGATCTCAAGGCCAAAGATCTCGAGAGGCTCAAACAGACCATTCGTCGGATTGAGTGTGGAAAGGGAGAGATCATCTTCCACGAAGGTGCGCCTGCTTTCGGCTTCTACTTGATCTTCGACGGCATGGTGAAGCTGGTGAAGCGCAGCACACGTGCCAAGAGCCAAATCCTCAAGATTGCCGGACCGGGAGAAATCCTGGGCGAAACGACTTTGTTCGACAAGGGCAGTCACAACGCGTATGCGAAGACTCTGGACCCTGTGGTCGTCGGCTTCATCGAGCGAGGGGACTTCTTCCATTTCCTCGAACGACATCCAAAAACCATCTTTCGCCTGTACGAAAAACTCTCCGAGGAACTGAAAGCGTTTCAGAACAAACTTGCGGAGCGATCGTACTCCTCGAGTAAGGAACGACTTGCCCGTTTGATTCTCCATCTCGGCAAGAGCGGCGTCGAGCTGTCGCGGGCAGAACTTGCAGAGATGGCTGGCGTCTCTTCGAAGACCGCAATCCGCACCTTGAGCGAACTTGAGAGTCGCGGAATTATCGCCATGGAGAATCGTCGCATCCGCATCCTACGTGAGGACTACCTCCAGAAGATCATGGAACCGTTCTCCGTCAATCTCGATCCCAATCTCATCATCTAGCGGACTGAACAACGTCTTCCTCCTAGGTGATCTGTGTCCTGTCGGATGTTCGCCGATTTCCGTATCGTGCAATCGAAGGTGAGTCGATCTCCGCTTAGGGTGATGTTTGAGGAATGGACCAGTGACCAAGCGATCCAACACTGTGGAGAAGGGTATCGTCATCGCTTCGGCGTACGTCATCGCCGTGCTCGTGCTCGTCGTTCTACGAATCCCCGGAACCGTGCCGATTCCTCTTGTCTTCATCGCACTCGCCGTCCCGCTTGCGTTGGTCGCAGCAACCGTTCGGCTGCGTGGGGCTCTCGTCATCGCCATCCTGACCTCGGCTGTCGGCGTGCCGTTCTTGCTGCATTCGGGCGGGATTCTCATTGGCACGCTGTTCATCACCAATCTCTGTATCGCTTCCGTGATCGGGTTGGTGGCGGGCAAACGCGCGGCGATGCGGGACCGTTGGCGGCATGCTCATTCCCTTGACGATCGCCACGACGATGAAGTATTCGAAGGGTCTCTGAATGTCCTCCACTTCATCGATCGCGAGGGAACCATCCTCCGACGGAACGAGATGTCACGCAGTATTCTCGGGCACATGACCAAGCGGTCGCTGCAGTTCTCGGAATACGTCCATCCGGAGGAACTGGATCGCATGAAGACCGAGTTGATGCGCCTGTTCGAGCGGGGAGAGATCCGCGACATCAAGACACGGTTCATGAACGAGCGCCGCGAGCAGATTCCCATGGAGCTGCGCGCGCAACGGATTTCGGATCGGATGGCTCTCCTTGAGGCACAGGATCGTCGCCAAGTGGTGGCCCTGGAGCGACGCTTGATGGAAGCGGAAGCGCGATACCGGTTTCTCATCGAAGCCGCCGTGGACACGCTTGACTCGGGAATCATCATCAGCGATCGGAAACATCATGTCGTTTGGGCGAACGAGACCATCGGCCGGTTCTTCGGAATCGACCGCGACCGACTGATCGGAATCGATTCCATGCGGGCGTTTGCCCGGTTTGTCGGGGTCTTCGAGAATTGCGAGGAAGTCAGTCGTGTCGTCGAGCAGGCCATCGAGACCCGGACACCGGTCGAATCCTATACCTGCCGCGTCAAGCCGGGGATGGAAAGAGATGAACGAGTATTGGCCTATCGCTCCATCCCCGTGGAAACGGAGCGATACCGTGGCGGACGGATTGACCACTTCATTGACATCACGGAGATCAAGCGCCTTGAAGAAGGACTGCTGGAGAAGACGCAGAACCTTCAGCGGACGCTCCAAAAACTCGAAGAGTTCTCCTACGTCGTTTCCCATGACCTCAAAGAGCCGCTCCGCACGGTGGAAGCGTTCAGCGGCTTCCTGATCGAGGATTACGCCGACAAACTGGATGAAGAGGGCAATACCTATCTCCAAACATTGCGGAAGACATCGGGCCGGATGCGGGCGCTGATCAACGATCTCCTTTCGCTCTCCAGCATCCATATCGACTCGGCTTCCACGGAGCGAATCCCCGTCGGAAGGCTACTCGATGAGACGCGTGAGGATCTTGAGATGCGGTTGCGTGGCGTGAATCTCCGGATTGATGAGGATCTTCCTACCGTGGTTGGAAGCGAGGTGCGAATCGGAGAGTTGTTCAGTAATCTGATTGTCAACGCAATCAAGTACAATGATAAGGCTTTGCCCACATTGCACGTTGGATGGACCCACAAGGAGAATCGTAACGGTATGTGTACGTTTTTTGTAAAGGACAACGGAATCGGAATCGAAAGCCGCTACCGTGAAAGGATTTTCGGCATCTTCGAGAAGCTAAACCCTCGTAAAGATGTCGAAGGGACAGGCGCTGGTTTGGCGATCTGCAAGCGGATCGTCGAAGAACATGGGGGGGATATCTGGGTGGAATCCGAGGTGGGAGTGGGAAGCACGTTCTTCTTCACCCTGCCCAAAGCAACGGCCAGAAGCGAGGTGGAAACCCATGCTTAGCCCGGACCGAATGAACGTTCTGGTTGTCGAGGACAACGAGGACGACGTGATGATCATCAAGCGTGCCATGCGAAAGAGTGAGTTCAAGTGCGACCTTTACTTCGCCTACGATGGCGAGCAGGCACTGAATTTCCTCCACCGGCAAGGCGAGTTTGATGACGCACCCAAGCCCGACTTGGTTCTTCTCGATCTCAAGCTCCCCAAAGCGAACGGACTCGAGGTCCTTGCGGACATCAAGCAGGACGAACGTCTGCGGAGGATTCCGGTGATCGTCTTGACGAACTCCGAGCGGGACGAGGATATGGTTCGCGCCTATGATAGCGGCGCGGCAAGCTACATGACCAAGCCGGTCGATTCCAAGGATTTTGAGCGATTGATCCAGACGGTTCAGGAGTACTGGCGAATCGCGCGGCTTCCGACGGAGTGATGCCCTAGCGGAGGGCGTCGGCTGCAACGATGCCGAGTGCGATCATCAGGCCGAGACCGATGACCACCGCAAGTGTCCACCGTTTGGTTGATGCCACCGCGCCCCGCTGGTCGTGATCACCGGAACTGCTGATCTCGTTCGGGGACTGCTCAGAAGCGAGGGTCGGCGATTCCGGCGTCACGAACGCTCCGTGGAGGGCCTCCTTCAATCGGGCGGCTTCGCTCCGGATGTGTCGCCAGTCTTCTGCGGTCAGCTCGTCCGGGCCTTCCGCCACTTCGATCAATCGCCCGATTGCGTCGACGGCTTCCACTGGAAGGACGGCAGTACTGGCCTCTCCAAGATAGACGAGAGCCTCGATCCACTGGGGATCAAACCGCACACTTCCCGGTGCCGTGAGGAGTCCTTCGGCGATGAACGCCGCCGAAAACCGCGTCCGGTCGTCGGCATCGCCGATCTCCGCCAGAAGAGACTCTACAAGAACATCAAGCGATTCCTTGACGTCGAGAATCATCACGAAGAACCCGGCATCGGAAGCATCTTCCAGCATCGAAAGCAGAGCCTCCGGATCGGGATCCACGAGATCGTCAAGCTGCTGGAAGATTTCACGGTAGTGCTGCTCCACCTCGTCCAGTCGGTGGAGCAATGCCGTCGCTGCAACAATCGGATCTGCAGGTGGACTCGGGTCATCGGCGACAAGCAGCAACAGCCGCTCGACGGCGCCTCGTGTCTGCTGCGAAGCGGTCGCCACCTCGTCCGGGACATCCGGGCGGATCCCCTGGAAGAGGTACTCGCCGTACGCTTGATGAAGCGCGACACACGGCGCCCAGGAAGCAAGGCAGACTCCTCCCGCCTGTCCCCAGGCCTCCGCGGACGAAGAAGATGCCACACCTCCCACACTGAACATGCTGAGAACGCCTATCGCAAACAGGATCCTTGCCACGCTGGCGAACAACTCCTTAAGTCAATGACGAGCGTACATCAAGACCCCCTCAAGATGCATGATCTTCAATGTCTTGGCTGCCATGATCGTCTTCCTGTAGAATGATTTATGGGTTAGGCGGTCGGACGGTCCGACAGGTTGATGGAGGGGTTGGGCTGCGCAAGCTTGGAAAGGTGGACTTCTACACCAAGCGCTGAACAGAAGGCCGAAATGTGTTGCTGAGGCAGGACGGTTGGCCGGCACCATGGATTCACCAATCCGTGATACCATGGAAACCGGTCAAATCAGCAAGAGGCGCACAACCAAGGAGGTTGCGTTGAAGAGAATCTTTGTTCTCTGTCTAGTGCTGGCTCTGGGATTGTCCTTTGCGGCATCCGCAAAGAGAGTGGCGGTCATTCTGGATGTTGGCGGCGAAGGGGACCAGTCGTTTAACGACATGGCCTTCGCCGGAGCAAAGCAGGCAGCCGCAGAATTCGGATGGGAAGTTGTCACGCTTGCGAGCACCTCGGAGAGTGACTATCTGCCGAATGTGCGGAATGCCGCCCGGGACGGAACCTACGATTTGATCGTTGCTACCGGGTTCCTCCTCACCGGAGCGCTGAACGAAGTCGCTCCAGCTTTCCCGGATCAGCCGTTCGCTATCGTTGATGTTGCAGCAGGTCCGCCCCCGTGGAACACGCAAGGGCCGAACATCATGAACCTGGTGTTCAACGAGAATGAAATGTCCGCGCTGGTCGGCGCCCTCGGCGCCATGACGGCTGCGTACTACGGCTACTCACACTTGGGCGCTGTGTTGGGCGTGCCAGGATCCGTTCTGTATCACTTCGAAGCAGGTCTTCGTTACGGGATTGCCTGGGCCAATGCGAAGTGGGAAGAGATCTACGGAACCAACCCCGGAATTCAGTTCCTCTACAACTACATCTACTCCTTCGACGATGAAGAACTGGGCGAGTCGACGACTACCGCGCAGCTTGCCGCCGGTGCCGTCGGTGTGTACAACGTCGCCGGGCCGGTTGGCTTCGGTGATCATCGTGCCGTCGTCAACGCACACACTCAAGCAGGAACGATGTCCGGACCTCCCTACTACTTCGGCGTCGACGCAAACCAGGACTACTTCTCCCACACGCTGGCAAGTGGTATGAAGCGCGTGGACGTAGCCGTTTACGAGGCGATCAAGGCCGTTGAGATGGGAACGTTCTTCGATCAAGTTGCCACCAATGCCGCGGCAGGTCTTGCCGGCGGTTATGTGGGCACGTTGGCCAATTCGGGCGTCAAGCTCAGCAAGGCCGTGGACCTACTTGAGTTCATCGATTTCGGAATCGCAGCCGGTGCGGAGATCGACTTCTACGAGACGATCGCTGCCTGGGCTGGCGAGCGCGCCGCGCTCCCGAATGAGATCTGGGATGCGATTACGGAGATGGAAGAGGGAATCCTTGATGGCTCAATCCAGGTCATCACAGCCAACACCGATGACGAGATGAACGCCATCCGAAGCAGCGCGGAATACGAACTCGGCTCTCCGTAAATGAGGGCCGCGAACGAGTAGCAATCACGGGAGAGGGATGCCCCATTCCTCTCCCTTTTCTTGCATCGGACAGGGCGAACCAGGTGGAACCATGAACATGTCGCTGGTATCCGACAACGTCGATAGCTACTTTCTGAGAGCCGAGAATATCACGAAGATCTATGGTGATGGAACCGCGGCTGTCCGCAACGTCACGATGGAGCTTCATTCCGGCGAAATCGTCGGTCTCCTTGGAGAGAACGGCGCGGGCAAGACAACGTTGACAAAGATGCTGTCCGGGTTGCTTCCGCCAAGTGAAGGCCGTGTCGTTTCCCCTAGGGGGCAGATTCGCTTCGGCAGCCCCCGCGAAGCTCTTGACTTCGGAATCGGGATGGTTCATCAGCATTTCGCACTTGTCGGGACCTTCACGGCCACAGAGAACGTCGCGCTGAGCCACGAGAAACCGTTCACGCGAATCCGACTTGCGCGGGCCAAGGAACGGCTCGAGGCCGTGATGGCGGGAAGCGGACTCGAGGTGCCTCTTGACGTACCTGTCGAGAAACTCGCAGTTGGCGAGCAGCAGCGCGTCGAAATCCTCAAGGTCCTGTCTCGGAACGTAGATCTTCTGATTCTCGACGAGCCGACGTCCGTACTAACACCGCTTGAGGTGGACGATCTGTTCGAGCTGCTTGGCAGATTGCGAACCGAAGGCAAGTCGATCGTCTTGATCACCCACAAACTCAAGGAAGTGAAATCGGTCACCGATCGAATCATCGTGCTGCGTCATGGTGAGCTTGTCGGGGATCTCGTCACGAAGGAAACATCGACGCAACACCTTGCGAGGTTGATGGTCGGTGATGTCCTGGACAAGGAAGCCGATGCCGTCGAGCTCCGAGACGAGGATCTCCCGATCTGCCGCGATCGTGAGGAAGTTGATCGATCGGCGGACAGCATCCTCCACGTCGAATCCCTTTCAAGCCGTGGAAACACAGACGAGATCGCAGTCGATGACATCTCTTTTGATGTGTATGGCGGGGAAATCTTCGGAATCGCGGGGGTGGAAGGCAATGGTCAGACCGAATTGGTCGAGTGTCTGACCGGGCTGAGGAATCCTTTCGCGGGTGTGGCCACCATCAACGGAACGAACATTCTCGGGAAGGATCCGCGGGCGATTTATCGCCTGGGCGTTGCGCACATTCCGGAAGATCGGTGGGAGTTTGGGCTTGTCCTGCCGTTCACATTGGCAGAGAACGCCATTCTCGGTGTCCAGCGATGGAAGGAATTTCAAGGTCCATTGGGGTTCCTGAAGTGGCCCACGATCAACCGCCATGTTCGTGCACTGATGGATCGCTTCGAGATCCGCGCCACGGGGCCGAGCGCCCCGGCGAAGAGCCTATCGGGCGGCAACCAGCAGAAGCTGATCGTAGGTCGCGAACTGGCCAAGGATCCGGCGATCATTGTGGCGGCACAACCCACTCGCGGACTCGACATCGGCGCGGCCAAGTACATTCGCGACTTGCTTGTGGAGATGCGAGGCGACGGAAGGGCGATTTTGCTCGTATCCGCCGACCTGGATGAAGTTCTCGCTCTCTCAGATCGCGTCGCCATCATGTACGAAGGGAAGTTCATGACCGTTTGCTCGCCTGCGAGCTTGAATCGAGAGCGTGTAGGACTGCTCATGGGAGGCGTCACAGAGGAGGAACCGGTGTCATGACGGAACCCCAGGAACATACTTCTCGCTTGCTTCGGGGTGTCCATCGCACCCTGACCGGACTTCATCCGGCGTTCGAATCCGTACTCGCCGCCATCGTCGGCCTGCTGATCGGAGCCTTGGTAATGTGGCTGTGGGGCTACAACCCGATTGTCGCCTACAAGGCGATGCTCGTAGGCGCTTTCGGCAGCAAGTGGGGATTGGCCGACTCCGGAACACTTGCAGCACCGTTGGTGCTTACGGGGCTGACCTTCTCCATCTGCCTGCGGGCAGGGATGTTCAACATCGGCGCGGAGGGACAGTTGATCATGGGAGGGTTGGCGGCCGTTAGCGTCGGCTTCTTTACGTTGCCGCCCGGCCTGCATCACATCGTCGCCTTGATATTTGCCATGACCGCGGGCGCCCTTTGGAGTGTCGGCCCCGCTCTGCTGAAAATGATTCGCGGTGTCCACGAAGTGATTTCGACGATCATGTTCAACTGGATCGCTCACTTTCTCTCGATCTTCCTCATCGGCGCGGTACTGTTGAATTCGTTCTCGGCCGACCAGACAATCGCCATTCCACCCAGCGCGGTCTTTCCCAAGCTGATCCGCGGAACCGATCTGACGTACGCAATCTTCATCGCGATCGCATTCGCTCTGATTGTGTACTTCGTGCTGTGGCACACTTCGATCGGGTACGAGGTGCGGGCCGCCGGGCTGAATCCTTCGGCGGCACGATACGGCGGAATCCGAAGCAAGCGGACGATGTTCCTTGCTTTTGTGCTTGGCGGAATGAGCGCCGGGCTTGCCGCCACGATGATTCTGATGGGAAGCTCTCCCACGCACGCAATGTATCGTCTTCACGGACAGCTCACGAACATCGGCTTCGACGGGATGGCCGTTGCCATGGTCGGGCGAAATCACCCAATCGGCATTCTGTTCTCGGCCATGTTCTTCGGCGGGCTGAATGCCGGCGGACGCTTGATGCAGCTTTCCTCCAGTCCGGTTCCCATCCAGATGGTTCGCCTCGTCACGGGCGTGATCGTCTTCACCATGGCGATTCCGGAACTCGCACGAGTGTTCCCGGCAATGAGGGATCACACAGTGAATCTCACACGAAGCCTGAAGCGTCTTGT
>RXOA01000107.1 GCA_003979035.1 Candidatus Bipolaricaulota bacterium | reverse complement strand
GCCGCCGACCTCGTAGGTGTCCTCACGGAGAATCCGCGCCGCGTAGTCGTCGCGCATCTCCTTGGCGCCGGCGATATCTCCGTAGGAAATTGTGCTCCCGGCGAAGCTTCCTTCCTGATCATCTTCGGACACCAGCTCCTTGGTGAGGCCGAGAGCGGGCAAGAAGATCCAGAGTCTGGCGTCGATGCTGTCATCTTCCGGCGTGTGAAGAAGAAAGATCGAACCGTCATCATCGCCGCCACGAAAGTACATCAGCATGTAGGTTGTTTCATCGCTTGCGGCAGGCTGCGCCGGATCGATTCCTTCTTGTGCCACTACGGCAAGGTGGTAGCTGGATTCGATGCCGCCTGCGTAACGGTTGTCGATTCGGAGCGACATCAGCAATCCTTGTTCGGCCCGATCGGTGCCGAACGAATCTTCCATCTGAGCGAGGATTTCGTCGCCGGTGATCGCCGATACGGCGCCCGCAACCAGGGCGACCGCGATCGCGACAAGAACCAGGGTTCGAAGAAGCATCTTCTTAGGCATAGGGAGCCTCCATTAACGTGTCCGATCTCGTGGTTGTTCTCGGTGAACATTGAAGCGGTTCCTGAGTCGCACCCACGAAGGATCTACCAGAAACCGCGGATGGACGGCTTGCAGGATGACGGGGATCAGGGTCAGCGCACTTCCGGCACTGACCGCCATCGCCAGCGCCAGCAGGCCGCCCAGACTGCGAAACGCCATGAACTTCGATGCAAGAAGAACCAGGAATCCTGCGAGGACCGCGATCGCGTTGAACAGGATCGCTTGGCCGGCCGTTCCTGCTGTTGCCACGGCGGCATGGGTCGCATCTCGGGTTTGCCTGTATTCACGGCGATAGCGGGCGAGAAAGTGGATGGCATAGTCGATGCCAACGCCGATGGTGACGCTGGAGATCATCGAGGTGGCGATATTTAGCGACGTGCCGGTGATCGCCATGACAGCGAACGACGCAAGGATCGTCAACGCGAGCGGGATCGCGGCGATCAGACCGGCGACGATCGAGCCCATGAGGCAGGCGACGATGGCCGCGGCGACTCCGACAGCGGTCAGCAAGCTCACGATCTGACTGGAGATGAGCTGGCTTCCCATCGAGTCGTAGAACTGTGTCGGACCGACCAGCGAGACGGAGATCGAGTCCGGGAGCTGCGTTGCGATGTAGTCGCGAACATTGCGGACAAAGGAGGCGCGGTCGGCACCGTTCATGTGCGGAAGAAAGCCGAGAACCTCTCCGGCGGAATAGTCACGCAGCGCGTAGGCCCCGAGATCGCCGCCTTGGAATGAGAACAGCAGCAGCAATTGAGAAACCTCGGCGCGCGTGTCCGGGATCACATTGTATGCCGGGTCATCATCGTGAAATCGCAGATTCAACTCGCGTACCAGGTTCGTGAGCGACGTCGTCTTTCTCACACCTTGCTCGGCGAGGTACGCCTCCAGGTCCATCATCGCAAGCAGCGTCTCGGGCTGCTTGAGCGCATCGGCTGTGTTCGTGTCGACTTCAAGGACCATGTATTCGCTCCCCGCGAAATGCGCATCGATTTTCGCCATGCCGATCGTCGAAGGATGGGCATCGCCGAGAAACGCGGTCATCGATGAATCGATCGTCAACATCGGTGTGGCGACAGCAAGGCCTGCAATGAGGATGACGACCGTCGCGAGAAACCACGCGGGATGCGCGATCAAACGTCGGACGACATTCTGAAGCGCTCGCGACAGACGCGTTGTGCCATCGGTTCGGTTGCGTCGTGGTTGCGTCGCCGGCAGAACGGATAGGATCGCGGGAATGAGGATCAAAGAAAGGACCATGGCAATGACGATCCCGACTGCCGCCCACAGACCGGCCGATGCCAGCGCGGGAAGGTATGCTGTGAGCAGCGACAGAAAGCCGCCGACCGTGGTCAGCCCGGCCATGAGGACCGCGACGGAGATCCCACTCATCGCCGCAACCAGGGCTTCGCGCTTGGATTGCCCGGTGGAGATTTCTTCATTGAACCTGTTCAGAACATGGATTCCGTACGCAATGCCGATTGCCAGAAGCAAAACGGGCAGCACAAACGAGATGACCGTTGCCGGCTCGCCGAAGAGCGACATCAACCCGAACAGCCAGATGATCGCAAGGCCGACGACCAGCAATGGGATCCACACCCCTCGCAGCGTACGGAAGCTTCCCAGAAGCACCGCGGCCATCACCACGAGAATGATCGGAATTGTGAGTCGAAGGTCATCCACCATCGACTCCGTCAGCGTCAACTCGCGGTACGGCTCGCCGCTGATGAAGAACTGCTCCGGGGGCGTTCCGAGCTCTTCAACAGCGACGCGGACCTGTTCGGCAATGGCCGTGTCATCAACATCTGTCTCCAACTGCAGCAGGATTGCCGCCGCATCCTCTTGTTCGGAGACGATCAGGCCGATCATCGAGTCGATTCCCATCAAGCGCTGGCGGTATGCTTCAAGTTCGTCCGGCGTGCTTGGTGCTCGTCCGCCGGTGGCCGCCGGACCGACTTCCAGAGCTGCATCGGTGCTGATGATGATGTCCTGGCCGAGCGGCCCGCGGACCTCCCCGACTCCGGGAATTTGGGCGAATCGAGTCTCCAGCGCCTCGATTTTCGCGAGCGTTCCCGCGTTGAAGATCCCGTCGGGATTGATCACCGCGACCATGATCAGGCTCTGTGAGCCATAGCGGCCTTCGGCCCGATTCAGCAGGAGATACGCGGGGTCGTTCTGGTCGACGTAGGTGCGGAAGTCGACGTTGATCTGAAGTCGGCTGATCGGTACGGCGAAGGCGACCGTCAGTGCGACCATGGCTCCGATCACCCACCAGGGATGATGGACGACCCACGAGAAAAACCGTTTCACTGCAGCCACCCTTGAGCGGCATAACCGGCGGAAAGCATCGCCGGCCACAGATCCTCCATCGGATCCACGGCGGCGGCGATCCCCTCAAACACGGCATCGACAACCAGACTCAGAAGCTCGACGGCCTCCCACAGCGGGTTGGGGGGGGAAGAGGCCAGGGTGGTTAGGATCCAGATCTGACGGACACTGCCATCATCGATTCCTCGGGGAACGATGATGATCAGATCGAAGGCAGCTTCCGGGACCGCGTCTTCAAGCGGGTCGTCATAGCTGGAATGAACATCCGCCAGCCGAATTGTCAGCTCAAGGGATGCACCCTCGAAATCTCGAATGGTCTTTGCAAGCCCTGCGACGCGCAGGGTGGAGGCGAACGTCTTGCTTTCGTCCACAAGAAGAAGCCTCGCCGAAGCGATCCCCTCTTGGGCGATCGCAGGGGAAACTGCCGGGATCAGAAGAAGAAACAACAGCGCCAACATGCAAGGTTTCTTGTACATAGCTAGGACTCTTCCTTTCGAACACCGGCCCACGCGAAGCATGCCACCTCTTCGACAAGCTTCGGAAACGACCTCTCCAGACTGTCTTCCGGGTAGAACGCGAGGTGTTGCGGAATGGAGAGGATGATGGAATAGAGGATATTGGCGCCAATACGGGGGGTGAACGATCTGACCTGACCGAGCCGTATTCCTTCGGCCAGGAAGCTGCTCAAGCGATCGAGCACGTGGCGGTGATACGCTTCGATCCGTCCGCCGCCCGCTGTTTCCGCCGGCAGAGGTCGCCGGCCGAGAAGCTGGAGGATCTTGGGGTTGACGATGGCGTTCTTGACCTGTTGCTGTACCAACGCGTCAATGATCTGCTCAGCCGTCATCTGTGCCTGCTGGAAACTGTCGATGAGATCAAGCAACGCATCGAAGTAGCTCTGGAAGATCGACAAGAGGATCTCTTCTTTGTTCCTGAAGTACAGGTAGATGGTCCCCTTGGCGACGCCGGCCTGCTCGGCGATGTCCTGGACGCGGGATGCATGGAACCCTGTGTTGGCGAACACGGTCGTCGCCGCTTCAAGGATGCGGCTACGCTTATCAGGCGCTGTCTGGATGCTCATTGCTTGTCTCCAATGCCATGACTGGCCGGACAGTCAGTGATCATGAACTTTGTGGAGATGGATACCTTCAAATGACTGACCGTTCAGTCATAATACTCATCCGCGTTCCTTTGTCAAGTCCCAGGTGGTTAGAGCGCACGGGCTCGATTGGCGTTGCGCGTGGAGGGTCGTTTCACTGCTCCGTTCTTCGTTGACCAACGACACGCCATGCCCGAGGCGATTCTCGGCCACCGTTGAGCAGCCTTGAACGAGCGAACGGCATCGAAGGCAGGCTCTGGAGCCGCGTGACACGCATCGGAGCGAGCTTGACGAAGGGACCGCGGACCGTTGCCGGCGGGGAAAGGTGCCCGGCGGCGAGATCCTCGCCATGCTCAAATCGGAGAATCAGGAGCGAGGTTCTGGCTAAGAGGAACCCGCAGTGGGGGACGAAGCAAGGCGTCGTCACCGACCTGAAGGCGATCTTCGACGAATTCGCGGTCGTCAGGGTTTTCTGGCAAGAGCCGAAACGGATCAGAATCAGGATCAGGAGCCTGATTAGACGATCTGGCCCCTGAACTGGCTCGTGTATAGCCGATGATAGGCACCGTGCTGCTGTAAGAGATCCTCGTGGCTGCCGCGTTCGATGATGGTTCCATTGTCGATGACGATGATTTGGTCTGCATTGCGGATGGTCGACAGCCGATGCGCGATCACAAAACTGGTCCGCCCCTCCATCAGGGACAAGAGCGCTTCTTGGATTTGCAGCTCGGTCCGCGTATCGACACTGCTTGTCGCCTCATCGAGAACGAGGATCTTCGGGTCGGCGAGCACCGCTCTGGCGATTGCCAGAAGTTGTCGCTGGCCCTCACTGAGGTTCGCGCCGCGTTCGGACAACGGCGTCTGGTATCCTCGCGGCAGATGTCGGATGAAGCGATCGGCGTTGGCGACGACCGCGGCCTCGACGATCTCGTCGTCCGTGGCATCCAGGCGTCCGTAGCGGATGTTTTCCATGACGCT
>RXOA01000106.1 GCA_003979035.1 Candidatus Bipolaricaulota bacterium | reverse complement strand
GCCCAACCGGTTCAACGGCACCCCGTCGCTGTGTCAACAGCGTCATTGCATCCCCTTCATGGCCGTTGGAAAGTGACTGAGCGGATGTGGCTCGACACGAATGCGGTCAGATCACCGCGAACAGGTCTCGTCTTCTATCACCTTCACGGCTTCTTCCGATCCGTGTGATACGATACCGGCACGATGACCGCGAAAAGGGCACTTCGTGCCGTGGCTTGGATTGTGATTGCCGGAGCGACGCTTCTCCTGTCTGCATGCTTCACGGTTGCGGTTCCCGACGACCCGGCGGCCGTTTTCTCCGTGGAACCTCAGCAAGGGACCGCTCCGCTTGAGGTCGAATTCGATGCTTCGGCGTCCGTGGCTTCCGGAGCGAGCATCCTTGCCTACTCATGGGATTTTGGCGATGGTGCAAACGGGACCAGTGTGACGACGACGCACACGTTCCACACCGATGTCGAACGTGTCTTCACCGTGACGCTGACGATCCACGACAGCCAAGGCCGCCAGGCCACTGCCTCGGCGACGGTTCTTGTGCGGCCGGCTGACGCGCCCTCGATTGACGTGCAAGTGGAGTTCATCTGGCCGTTCCACTACGACGCGGAGGGGGAGGACGCCGCCAACCTCAACGACGAGTACTTCGTCCTTCAGAACACCGGGGCCGATCCGGTGGATCTCGGGGGTTGGACCGTGGAGAACGAACGGGGGTTCCGCTACCGGATTCCCAACGGATTCACGCTAGCGGCAGGTGCAGTGGTCTACATCCACAGCGGAGCGGGCATCGACACGGCGCAGATCCTCTACTGGAACGCACCTGCCCCCGTGTGGAACAACAACTCAGACATCGCCGTCCTTCGCGACGCGACGGGAACGATCATCACCTACTACGCCTACTTCTCCTGTTGATCACGCAAGCAAGGGCTGGTTCACGCCTTGTGCCGCCCGTCAAACTCGTATGAGTAGATGCTGTGACGGGAGAATTGTGGGTAGAATGGAGCACGAATCTCTCAAGGAGGTTGCAGCTTGGACAAGGAAATCATCTTCCTCGTTGAAGAGTCCCCTGAAGGGGGCTTTGAGGCCAAGGCTCTGGGTCACTCCACGTTTACCGAAGCGCAGACTCTTGATCAGCTCAAGCCGATGATTCAAGACGCTGTGCGCTGCCACTTCGACGAGAAAGCCCGGCCGTCTGTCATCCGGCTTCATCATGTTCATGATGAAGCCATCGCCGCATGAAGATCCCCCGGGATCTCGGCGGTGAGGATCTCTTGCCAAGCGACTCGGTCGGTACGGGTATGAGGTCCATCGTCAGACAGGAAGCCATCTACGACTCATTTCGTTGGCAAGGGCGTCGAACATCACCTGACCATCCCAAGACACCAGCCGCTTCGGATCGGTACGCTGAGTGCAATCCTTGGCGATGTGGCCCACTTCCTCAAGATGGACAAGCAAGATCTGATGGAAGATCTCTTGCGATAGAGGGGCAGGTGCTTAGCGGAACGCCCTGATTGCTCGGCCATCCGAAACGCCTTCACGAAGTTGCTCTTCTTCGTTTCTTGCGGGTGTAAGACGTGCGAACATGCGTTGTCTACTGCCGGTTTCCTACGGCTTCCTTGGCCAGCTTCTTCACGGCGTTGCGTCCCATGCTTGCGCATCCGGGGATCCCACCGCCGCCCGCCGATTGCCCGATGTAGAAGAAGTCGTCCAGGCTCGGGAGCCTCTTGGGTGTCGAGAACATCATCGACATCGTCTCGAGCTTCCCGGACTCGGACGTGTAGGTAGGGCCGTTTCCGGTGAACCGCTCGGTGGTCAACGGCGTCGCGACATCGCCGGCTTCGACTTGGCTACTCAGCCCGGGAAAACGCGGTTCAAGAGTTCTCACCAGCTTCTCAACCAACTGCTCCTTGGCCTCGCGGTAGCGGGAGGTGTCTGTTGCCAGATCCGTCCAATACGCATAACTGGTGTTGAGCAGCACCTTGATCACGCCCTTGCCTGCAGGAGCCAGCGTGGAGTCGAACCCGTAGAGCTCGATCGGGATGCGCTCCACGGTTTGATCGGCAAGCTGGACCGGCTCATCCAGCAGCCACATCAGCGCATGCGGCTCTTCCGAGAGATCGCGGTCGACGCCGAGGCTCACGTGGATCCCCATCGTCATCGTGTCGACGGGAACGGCGTGCTTCGCCTTTGTCTTCGGATCGACCCAAGTCTCACCGAGCAGCTCGAACAGCGTCGTATGTGCGGACGCGTTGGAGACAACGGCATCTGCAGGGACATCCTCGCCGTCGGCAAGCCGGATCCCGGCTACGCGGCGTCCTTTGGTCAGGATCTTCTTGACGGTCGTCCCATAGTGAATCGTCCCGCCGAGATCCGTGAACCGCTTGGCGATGGATCGGGAGAATGCAAGCGAGCCGCCTTCCGGAAACCCGTAGTTTTGCACGGAACATTGGCTGAGCAGATTCAGGTGAAGGAGGACCGGGATGTCGGGCCAGTCGTACTGGATGATGGGAAACGCCCGGCGAAGGAACGGATCGCGAAAGCCTTCGGCGTACTGTTTCATCGTCACGCGGCCCCAGCGTGCGATGCGCGGGACAGCGGGGAGTACGGAGAAGAGACCGGTCAATCCGGCTGCGCTGAGCGCGAGCAAATCATGCCGCTGCATGGCGCGCAACGCGCGAAGGTAGGGAGCGATTCCCCGCTGATCTTCGGGAAACAGCGACATCATGTGTTCCTCGAGGCGGAGAAGATCGGTGTATACCGTGAAGACCTTGCCATCGGAGGATTCCACTTGTGTCAGATCCTCCGGGAAGAGGACCTTCCTCGGCATCGCCCCCAAATCTTCCCACATGCGGTATAGCGGGCTTTCCGGGTGACAACCGGCAAGATGGTGGATGCTGCCGTCAAACGTGTATCCCTGCCGCGTCCACGCCGTGCACATCCCTCCCGGCAGCGTGTGCATCTCGAAGATGTGGGCATTCATCCCCAGTTGTTGAGCCGTCACGCCCGCGGCCAATCCGCCGATCCCTGCGCCGATGATGGCAATCGTCTTCTGCGTCATCTGTCCTCTCCGAGTGTGTCGACTCCGCCTTAGGATCAAGTGTAGCGCGGATGGCGGGGACCGATGAAAATGTCGGATCAGCTGCGCCGCTTGCCGGACTGTGTGGCGATGTAGTGTGCGTTAGAGAGCGAACATGCCGCGTTTGGCGATGCGAGTACGGAGGAGGTCTAGGATGCCTTGCGGGAGCGAGATCCCGACACCCGGGACAGCTGGGAATCGCAGAATCGAACCAGCGAACGTCCTTCCGGGAGATTCCCCGATTCGCATCTCGCTCCAGGGAATCAGAAGCGGCGGATGAAATGGCCGGAAGATGCAATAAGGAATGAGGAACAGACCGCGATCATCGATCGCCATTTTCAGGGCGCCGTTGTAACGCACCGCACCGATTCGGGCGGTCGGAAGACGCTCCGATTTCGCTGCGAACGATCGCGTCGCCTCGAACTGGAGGCAGAGCCTTCTCCATCCGCTCGAGACGGCAAGGATCCACAGCACCAAAATCCAAATCCCCACCGAATATGCAACGGCGCCGAGCGAGATCCACACCCCCAACGGAGCCACTTCGTCCTCCTCAGCGCGGCGATCTGTCCAGACCGCAGGTTGCCTGGATTCTAGCACGTCGGAAGCATCCTTCGACGCGCTCGATGCGGTTCTCAGGATCTCGCGCGGAGGGCAAAGAAACCGGGCTCCTGGTGCAAGGAGCCCGGCTGGATCGGTCGTTTGTGTAGGGTTTCCTCGGCCTATCCGACCTTGTCCGGATGGTCGGGGACGTCGTAGAGGATGTCATCGAGCGGGTGCCTGTACAGCCCCTGCTCCAACCGGTTCTGGTCGAAGTAGTGACCCATCAGCCCGATCGATCGGCCAAGGACGAACAGTGCATTGAACATCCCCATCTTGATCATCTGATCGATCTCGGTGTCCGAGAACTTGAGCTCCTTCAACAGGTCGACGAGCAACACGCCGATGCAGCCGTCGACGTTGAGGATGAGGTTGTTCTTCTTCTGCGTCGTGACCGCTTCCACCGAAAGTGCGTAGTCGAGCAACGGCGTTGCGTGGAAGTGCTGCTTGGCGAAGCCCTTCATCAACTCGACGCGTTTGTCGGGATTCTCCACGGTGTGAAGGCGATGGCCGATGCCCTGCACGCGGATATTCTTCGCCTTCATGTGGGCAATGAACTCCCGCGGCGCCAGCTTATTACGAAGCCCGTACAGGAAGTGTTCCGCGGCGCCATTGACGGCGCCGCCGAAGCGGGGTCCGATCGTAAGGATTCCGCTGACGAGGGAACTGATCAGATCCTTGCCCGCGCGTGCCGTCACAATGGTGTTGTGAGCGCCAGATACGGCGGGTCCGTGATCGGCGATGATTTGGATCACCATTTCCATGAACTGCCGCGCATACACGGGGATGTCCTTCTTGAACCACAGCAAGCCAAGAACACCGCCGATTCCGTACCCCTGCTCGATGACATCGTCGATCGGGACGCCGCAGTAGTTGTGAACCTCACCGGATTCATCGCAGATCGTCGAGATAAAGTTGGTGGGCTTGCGGACGAGGCCTTCGGCCTTGGCTTGCTTGTAATCCATCGGAACGTGGGGCGGCTCAAATTCCTCAGCCGGCACGATCGTCCCGGCAGCCACAAGCTTGTCGTAGGTCTCCTTGATCTTGTCGGCATAATCGTCGAACGAATCGGGAACGATAACGCCGGCTTCGCGAAGGGCCTGGTTCTTGGCGTCCGCTGTCTCGTTCGCACCTCCGGCCTTAGCCCCGGCGTGGCCGAACTGCACCTGGCCGGGCAGCACCTTGGCGCAGGTGCCGGTTGTCCACATCACGAGCGGCTTGGTGAGTCGGCCGTCCTTGACCGCCGCCGCGATCTCATGCTCGGCCGTACCGCCGACTTCACCGAGGCAGACGAGCATCTTGATGGCCGGGTTCTGTTCGTAGCGCAGAAGGTGGTCGAGCAAGCTGGCGCCGGGGTGGGCATCGCCGCCGATGGCGATCCCCTCGTACACGCCGTCGGTGGTCCGGGAGACGATGTTGTACGCTTCATTGGACATGCCGCCGGAGACGGAGACGAACCCCACCGAGCCGGGACGGTACAGCTTGGACATCTTGATGTTGTCCATCGTTCCGGCGGTGTTCCCGATCTTGAATGCGCCCGCCCTGATTCCGCCGACGGTCGCCGGACCGATGATCCACTTGTTTTTCGACTTGGCGGTCTGGCTCAAGATTCGTGCGTGTCGCTCAGGCACACCCTCGGCGATCACAGCGATCGTTCGAATCGTGTCGGTGTCCAACGCCTCCATCGTGCTTTCGAACGCCGAGCGCTGTGACGCGAAATTGACCATCACGTCGGCTTCAGGGTGCGTGCTGACCGCTTCGCTGATGGAGCGGAGACGCGGGATGGTGATCT
>RXOA01000105.1 GCA_003979035.1 Candidatus Bipolaricaulota bacterium | reverse complement strand
CGGGGACCGTCTTCGCCGGTGATCACGAACGGCCCGTAGTACGCGGTCCAATCCCCTTCGTCCAGGCGGAAATAGATCGCTGCGACCCCCGATCCCAGATCGCTCGCCGCGAGCGTGATCGGAGTCGCCGAGGTGATCACGAACGGCGTCTCGGACGCCGATGCCGAGATCTGGATCGGCCCGCGAGCACCGCCATACGGCAACCACTGGATATCGGAAGCCATTCGCGGAGCCACATCGGCCACCACATGGTAGGTTTCGTCGCCGATTCCGTCTTTGTCGGCATCGACACCTTCATAGTCGGACCAATAATTCCCGACGCCGTCGAGCGACCACAGATTGCTGCGTTCGCGGTCCAACGCGGCAAGCCCGTTGTCGAGGAAGCTGTTGTCATAGGTGAGGTTGCCCGCCGCCCCGAACAGCATCGCCACGCCGTAGAGGTTGTTGCGGATCATATTGCCGGTAATGACGTTGTAGCGGGCGTTTTCCAGCTCAATCCCCGCACTGTTTCCGACAAGCAAGCACTGATCGATTCGCCCGTTTTCCACGGTGTTGAAGCGAATCGCCGCGTCGCGTGCTCCTTCGACCACGCAGTGCCGGATCACGAAGTGACGCGAAGTGTGGTCGACGTAGATCCCGTAGTCCGTGTACGGATAGGCGACCGCAACCTGCCATCCTTCGATCACGTAGGGATCCGCCGCCGTGCCCGTTCCTCCAATGACGCCGTTGGCCGCGGTGAACCCGGAGTCACCATAGATGTAGATCGGGCCTCGGTCGTGGTACCACAAGAATCCATCGCCAGCTGACCCCCCCATCAACGCCACCGAGGCGAGCAGGATCACCGCCGCGCCAAGGTAGACCATGAGCCTTCTGGCCATGCTTGCCTCCTTAAGAACGTACGCTCCCGCCGCGGCCGTACAGGCCGAGACGCTTTAGACCATACCATGATCCGGCGGAGCAGAAAAGCCGGAATCGCTCTTCTCGCCTTGGACAACCGAAAAGAACACATCTTCGAGATCTTCGCCGCCGTACGTCGCACGCAGTGATTCCAGATCGCCGATCGCTTGCAGACGGCCCGCGAAGAGGATGCCGATCCGATCGCAAAGCTTCTCGGCGACGCGCATGATGTGAGTTGAGAGAACGATTGTCCGCCCCTGCTCCCGCAGCAGGCGGATCGTATCGAGCACGGCCCGCGCCGCCATGACGTCAAGCCCGAACGTCGGCTCATCAAGGATCAAGATCGGGGGGTTGTGGATAATGCTTCTGGCAAGGGACAGCTTCTGCTTCTCCCCGGTCGAGAAGGTTCCCACCCGCCGGTCGACGATTTTCGTGAGGTCGAGAAGGTCAAAGATCTCTGCGCTGCGGCGATCGATCTCCTTGTCTTCCAGACGGGTGATCCGGCCAAAAAAGCGCAGGGTCTCCCGCGCCGTGAATCGATCGTAGAGGCCGGTTTCCGTTGCCACGAATCCGATCCGCTCCCGCACCTCACGCGGCGACTCACGCGTATCGAACCCGGCCAACTTCGCCCACCCTGAAGACGGGGTGAGAATCGTGGCCAACATGCGAAGCGTCGTCGTTTTCCCGGCGCCGTTCGGCCCGAGAAGGCCGAACACTTCACCCGCATCGGCGTAAAAGCTGACCCCATCGGCGGCACGGACATCGCGGCCGCGAGCCCGGAAGACTTTCGTCAACTCGTGCGCCTCGATCGCGATCCCTTTGCCGTTCATAGCCACTCGACTCCGACCGCATCTTGGAGCACCTCAGGAACCCACACCCGGCCATCCTCCGTCTGGTTGTTCTCAAGGATCGCGGCGACAAGCCGTGGCGTGGCCAGACCCGATCCATTGAGCGTATGAAGGAATTCCGGCTTCCCGTTGTCAACGGGGCGATAGCGGATCGCTCCGCGGCGCGACTGGAATGTCTCGCAATTGCTGCATGAGGAGACCTCGTAGTAACGCCCCTGCGTCGGAAGATACACCTCCAAGTCCACGGTCTTGCTCGCCTGCTGCGCCATATCCTTCGTAGACAGAAGCGCGACGCGGTAGTGGAGACCAAGCGCCATGAGGACGCTTTCGGCATCTTCGATCAGCGTACCAAGTTCGTCGTACGACCTCTCGGGCGCGCAGAACTTGAACAGCTCCACCTTGTTGAACTGATGGACGCGGATCAGGCCGCGCTCTTCTTCTCCGTAGCTGCCCGCTTCGCGACGGAAGCAGGGTGTATAGGCGACATACTTCCGCGGCAGGTCGGCGGCAGCAAGAATCTCATCCCGATGGAGATTGACGAGCAGGCTTTCCGCGGTAGGATTGAGGTACAGTCTGTCTTTCTCAACGTAGTAGATTTCGTCGGCAAACTTCGGCAACTGAGACGACACGTAGAAGCTCTCCTCATTGGCGACAAAGGGCGGCCAGATCGGCGTGTAGTCACGCTGCGCGTGGTGACGGACCATCCATGACACGAGCGCCATCTCCAGAAGCGCCCCACGGCCCGTATACATCGGGAACCGGCTCCCAGCGATTCGGGCGGCACGTTCGAAATCAAACAGCCCGAGTCGTTCGCCGATGGCCACGTGGCTTCGAACCTCGAACTCCGGTTCGGGCTTCTCGCCATGCGTCTTGAGAATGACCTTGTCTTCCTTCTCGCCCACGGGAACCGTTGGGTGGGGAATGTTCGGCAACCGCTGAAGCTCCCCCTGCAAGTCTTCGGTGACGGCACGCAGCTCGTTGTCCAGCGCCGAGATCTCGTCGGAGAGCATTTGGAGTCTCGCCAGCAACGCATCCGCGTCCCCACCTTGTTTCTTCAGATGTCCGACATCTGCGGAACCGCGATTGCGCTCGGCCTTGCGCTCCTCCACCAATGTGATCAGCGAGCGGCGCTTCTCATCCAAAGCGAGAATCCCGCTCAATTCGATCGAAGGATCTCTCGTTTGAAGACGCTTCTCAATGCCTGCCGGATCTTCTCTCAACGCGTGAATGTCGAGCATGACGACCTCCCAAATCCGCGCTGATTCTAGGCGATGCCTTGCCGGTCGGCAATGCACTTCACGAGGATCCCGTTTGGTGTCGGAGGGTCGGCGGTTATACTCTCGACTCCGCCCCGCGCCAGCATGAGGCTGGGCGTCGCCCCGCGCCTTGAACACCGGATACTGATGATTGATATTGGTATTGACACTGACGGTGACATGGATCTTGATCTTGATCCTGATCGTCGATAAGAGGAACGAATGAAGCTGCTTGCATACTCGAAGGCTCTGTACTCAAGTTGGTTGTACTACAACTCGGACCGGATTCTGTTCGACGCCGGCGAGGGCGCAAGCTCGATCCTCGGCAACAAGTCGTTCGCGATTCGGCGAATTTTCCTTTCGCACGGACATGCCGATCACATCGCGGGACTGGTCGGACTGATCAATATCCGCAACAACGCGATGGGAGACAAAGAGAAGGCGCTCTCCATCTACTACCCCAAGGGGAGCTTCCTCGTCTCAGAGATGATCGCGTACCTCCAGCGCACCAATCGCAGATTGAGCTACGAGCTTGAGTGGATCCCGCTTTCTGCTGAAGATTCGGTGTCGCTTCTCGAGGGGCAGATGCCGCGCTACGTCGAAGTGTTCCCGACCCACCATGTCTCCAACGAGCCTTCGCTCGGGTACTCCGTGGTCGAGGTCCGGCATCGACTGAAGCCCGACTTGGCCGGCAGGTCGGAAGCGGATATCGCACAGATCGTCCACGAGCGCGGGCGCGAGGCGGTCACGGAGATGTACCACCAGCGCCTGTTCACCTACGGGGGAGACTCGATCGCCATCAAGCCGCAATGGATCGAGGGAACGCAGGTCCTATGCCACGACACGACATTCCTTGACGAGCGCGATCGCAAGGAGTACAAGCACGCAACGCTGTCCGAGGCGATCGCATCGGCGCGGGAAGCCCGTGTATCCGACAAGCTGATCGGCTTCCACATCTCAAGTCGCTACCGCGAGCGGGTCACCGCCTGGGAGGCGGAAGAGCGTCATCCGCAGACCGAGGGCCTTCCCTTCGAAGTCATCCTCGTCCCTCCAGGAAGAATCTTCACGCTGGATTGAAATGCGTGACACCTCACCGCTTCTCCGGTACCATGCGCAGACAACTCACGCTTTGTCTTGGAGGAAGCATGGTGGAACGACGGTTTTCCCGTATCCAAACGGAATTGCCCGGGCCGCGATCGGCGGAGGTCTTTGCCCGAAAGTCGAAGTATGTCGCCGCGCCCCTTGAGGTCTACGCACCGTTCATCATCGATCACAGTGAGGGCGCCCTTATCGAGGATCTGGACGGGAATCGGTTCATTGACTTCTCCGGCGGATGGGGATGTCTCAATGTCGGACAGCGGAACGCGCGGGTCGTATCGGCCCTGCACGACCAGGTGGATCACTACTTGCACACCGACTTCACCGCCGTGCCGTACGCGCCGTTCATCGATCTCGCCGAGGAGCTTTGTCTGCGCACACCCCTTGACGGACCGCGAAAGGCGGCACTGTTCAATAGCGGCGCCGAGTCGGTTGAGAATGCGGTCAAGATCGCCCGCGCGTACACAGGGCGAAAGAGCGTGCTTGTTTTCGAGAACGCCTTCCACGGCCGAACGCTCCTGACAATGACGATGACCCACAAGGCCAAACCGTACAAGTACGGCTTCGGGCCGTTCGCTTCGGATGTGTATCGTCTGCCCTACCCCTACACGTACCGCAAGGATCTGTCCCCCGCCGAGATCGAACAGTCTCTGTTGTCGCTCGTCGATCCGTCCGAAGTCGCGGTGATGGTCGTCGAGCCGATCATCGGTGAAGGCGGATTCCTTGTGCCTCCCGCTTGGTTCCTCCCGGAAATGCGCCGACTGGCCGACAAGTACGGTTTCGTTCTCGCGTTTGACGAAGTCCAGTCCGGCATCGGCCGAACCGGCAAGTTCTTCGCCTTCGAGCATTTCGGTGCCAAGCCTGATCTTGTTTGCGTTGCCAAGTCGCTCGGGTCGGGGTTGCCGCTTTCCGCGGTCATCGGCCGAGCCGAGGTCATGGATGCGCCGATCGCCAGCGCCATCGGCGGAACGTATGCCGGGAATCCGCTCGCCTGTCGCGCCGCAATCGAGGTCATCCATGCCATCGAAGAGGAACGGTTGATGGAGCGCGCCGAGCCGATCGGCAACACGATCAAGGATCGCTTCCGCAAGCTCGCCGATCGCTACGAGATTGTCGGCGACATCCGTGGGATCGGAGCGATGGTCGGCATGGAACTGGTCGTGGATCGAGAAACGAAGGCGCCCGCCAAGGAAGTCACGGGCCAAATCGCCACCATGGCGTTGCGGAACGGCGCCATCTTCCCCACGGCCGGCTTGCTTGGGAACGTGCTTCGAGTTCTTGTTTCTCTGGCAATCAGCAACGAACAACTCAGCGAGGGGCTGGACATCCTTGAAGACGCGTTCGCCGAGGTCCTTGGCTAGCGTTTGTCCTGACCAGCAAGACGGCGCAGGCGCTCTTCGCGACCTGCGCCGGGTCGTTCTCCCCGACCGTGTGCGGTTATGCTGACGAAAGAAGAAACGTCGGATCACGGAGCAAGATGCCCGCCCACAATCGCAAGGACCTCTCCCAACATGGGCATGGCCACGGCATAGGCCCTGTTCACGGCATCCCCGCCTCGAAGCGGATCGGGACGGCATTGGTGCTGAACCTGACGTTCACGGTGATCGAGCTTGTCGGCGGAATGCTGACCAACAGCCTCGCCATCCTCTCCGACGCGCTTCATGATCTCGGCGATACGGCGTCACTGGGATTGGCGTGGCGAATGGCGCGGATCTCTTCGCGGCGCGGGGACGAAACATTCTCCTACGGATATCGGCGCTTCTCGCTGCTCGGCGCGGTCGTCATGTCGGCGCTGCTTGTCATCGGCGGCGTCGTCGTGGTCGCCGAAGCGATCCCCCGGCTGCTCCGCCCCGAAGCGACCTACGCTCCGGGGATGTTCTTCCTTGCCATCGGCGGGCTCGCGGTCAACGGCCTCGCCGCGCTGAGGATGCGCGGAGGACGTTCGCTCAACGAGCGAATCGTCACCTGGCACTTCCTTGAGGACGTGCTGGGCTGGGCCGCCGTGCTTGTGGCAAGCGTCGCGATGTGGGTGTGGGACATCCCATGGCTGGATCCGCTTCTATCGATCCTCATCACGCTGTATGTCTTGTGGAACGTGGTCCGCCACCTGCGCGAGACGCTTGTGGTCTTCCTTCAGGGAGTCCCGACGTCGATCAAGCTGGAGGATGTCGAACAGGCCATTTGCGCGATGCCCGGCGTCGTCGGGGTCCATCACACGCACATTTGGTCGCAAGATGGGGAACATCACGTGCTCACGGCACATGTCGTCACCCATCCCGGCGACGTGAGCACATTTGAGGAGGCAACCCGGCTTCGCGCGGAGTTGAAGACGCGATTGGCCCGGTTCGGCATTTCCCACGCCACGCTTGAGCTGGAATCGGACAGTTGTCGTGGCCCTACCTGTTCCGATTCGGTCCCATCCTGCCGCGGATCCAACCCGAACCAGAATCCGGGTTCGGGTTCGGCTTCGGGATCGGGGTCGGGATCGGAACCCTGTTCCGACATCCGGTAGCCGGCGGCCCTGACTGGAGACACTTCCCTCTCGGCGCCTATACTGTGCAAGAAATGCCCATCGACCTTCTCTCCGACCTCAATCCGCAACAGAAGATCGCCGTAACCCACGGCGAGGGCCCTCTGTTGATCGTGGCCGGCGTCGGAACGGGCAAGACCACGGTAATCACGCGCCGCATCGCATGGCTGATCAGCGACAAGCGGGCGAAGCCGGCGGAGATCCTCGCGCTAACGTTCACCGAGAAGGCGGCTGCAGAGATGGAAGAGCGCGTCGATGTCCTTGTCCCATACGGATACGTCGAAGCCAGAATCAGCACGTTCCATTCGTTTTGTGACCGCGTCCTGCGCGAAAACGCCGTGCTGCTCGGGCTCGATCCCGCCTATGATATCCTCACCGAAGCCGAACAGGCGATCTTCCTCAAGAACCGCTTGTTCGAACTGCCGCTGAACCAGTTCCGGCCGCTGGGAAATCCGATGAAGCACCTTCAGGCCCTGCTTTCGTTGTACTCGCGCGCCAAGGACGAGAACACGTCTCCGGAAGCATACCTGACGTTCGCCGACGAACTCGCCACCGCCGCACAAACCGAAGAGCAACACCGAGAAGCGGTCAAGCAACGAGAACTCGCCATGTCATTCGCCGCCTACCAACGGCTGATGCTCGAGGCGGGCAAAGTGGATTTCGGGGATCTCATCTGCCTATCCCTCCAGCTCTTCCGCGAGCATCCAGATGTTCTTCGTCGATATCAGGAGCAGTTCCGCTATGTCCTCGTGGACGAATTTCAAGACACCAACCACGCCCAATTCGAGTTGCTGCGAATGCTCTCTGGACACAGGAATCTGACCGCCTGCGGCGATGACGACCAATCGATCTACCAGTTCCGGGGGGCCGCAATCAGCAACATCCTCGAGTTTCTCACGCGCTATCCGGACGCCGATCAGGTCGTGCTGACCGAGAACTACCGTTCTCCTCAACCGATCCTTGACGCTTCATACCGCCTGATTCAACACAACAACCCCGATCGGCTGGAGCAGAGGAACGGCATCAGCAAACGACTCCATTCCGCCCGTGGGAACGTCGACGCCGATCCGCTGTCGCAACATCACTTCGAATCGCTCGATGAGGAGTCGGATTTCGTCGCCAAGACGATCCGCGATGCGGTTGAGCGAGGAGAGGTCGGCTACAGCGACTGCGCGGTCTTGGTGCGCGCCAACGCTCATGCTCAGCCGTTTCTACACGCCATGAACTTGGCCAGGATCCCGTGGCGTTTCTCGGGCAGTCGCGGTCTCTACGACCGCCGGGAGATCCGCGCCGCAATCGCATTCTTGCGCGTGCTTGCCGATCCCTCGGACACCCCATCGTTGCACTACGTCGCGGCGTCTCCTCCGTACGAACTCGACCCGGGGATCCTTGCCGAGCTCACCGCCCTTGCCCGCCGGAGGAACAGGAGTCTCTACGAAATACTCCACCTGGCAGTCAAAGGGAATCTCAGCGACTTTCCGCTGCGAACCGATGCCGCCGCAACCGCCAATCGACTCGTCGAGCATATCTCGGCCATGCTTCACCTTGCGTCTCGCGAACCGACGGGGAACGTGCTTTATGCTTATCTGCAGGAGACGACTGGATTGCTGCAATCGATCTCGAATTCGCCCGATCCGGAAGATTCGCGGCGAATCCAGAACCTGGCCAAATTGTTCTCGATTGTCGAGCGGTTTTCCCGCGTCGCCCGCTATGATCGCGTCCCTTGGTTCATCGACTATCTCGACGCTCTCATCGAAGCCGGCGACAACCCCCCGGAGGGGGAGGCCGAACGTGAGCGGGACGCCGTTGATGTACTGACTGTGCATCAGGCGAAAGGATTGGAATTCTCGCGGGTGTTCCTTGTCGGCCTTGTCGACGGCCGCTTTCCGTCACGGAGCCGCCGGGACTTGATTCCGCTTCCCGAGGAACTGGGCCACGCCCCATCCCCGTCGACATCGAACATCGTTCATCAGCAGGAAGAGCGACGCCTCTTCTATGTCGGCATGACCCGCGCCAAGGATCGACTTTACCTCACCGGGGCACGAGACCTTGGCGGACGGCGACTTCGCAAGCCAAGCCAATTTGTGTGCGAAGCGCTCGATCTGCCGGCGGCATCGCTCGGAACAGCGGCTCGATCGCCTGTGTCCTCCATCATGCGCCACGCACTCGAATCCGCGACGCCGCCAGGAGGCTCCAAACAGGAGGATCTCCGCTCGGCCGACCCCGGCCCTCCCCTTGAACTGAGTCACAACAAGATCGATGAGTATCTGACATGCCCGCTGCGTTATCGGTACAACCACGTATTGCACGTTCCGACACGTCTTCACCACGCGATCGTTTACGGATCGGCGATCCACCGTGCAATCCGCCTCTACAACACCGGCCGACTCTCGGGGCGACCCGTGGCTCTTCCCCAACTGCGCGACGCATTTCGCGCCGCCTGGCGTTCGGAAGGATTCCTCACCGAACGTCATGAACAACTGCGGATGCAGGAGGGATTGGAGGCCCTGGGGAATTTCTTCGCCCATGCGGAGTCGGAGCCCGGCACGCCGATTCAGGTCGAACAACGTTTCTCCATTTCCAAAGGGGATATCCGCATCGTCGGCGTGTTCGATCGTATCGATCAGCGAGAAGACGGAGCCGTCATCATCGACTACAAGACAAAGGCCATCGACTCGCAACAGGAAGCGGACAAGCTCACCCGCGACAGCTTGCAGCTCGCGTTGTATGCCATCGCCTACGAGGAGATGTTCGGCGTTCTCCCCGCCCGACTCGAGCTCCGGTTCCTGACACCGAAGCTGTGGGTGGGGCAGGCGACGCCAAGCTCAAAGATGCTCGAGCAAGCCCGGGCAAGCATCGACCAGGCAGCCCGCGGGATCCGCGCCGGGAACTTCGCCGGCGAACCCCGCTACGGGGCGTGCCGATACTGCCCCTACGCCGGCATCTGCCCCCATCGCCGGAACGACTGATGCCTGATCCGGAGACTGCAAGAGAAAGCACTCCCATCGAAACGGGGCAAGCCAAGAGCCCCGCCGATGGTTCTCTTTCGGCAACGAGACAACGGAGAGAACGATCCGGGGGAACCTTCGAGATCCGTGGATGGGTGATGCGCCGATCACTTGCTAGGCCTGCGACTCGCCGCCCCGCTCCGAAGGGGTCTCCTCCGCGGGTGCTTCATACAGTGTTTTCAGTGTCTCCAGGTCGATCCGCTTGTCCGCCCAGAGCGAGTCGAGATCGTAGAATTTGCGGGTTTCGCGCTGGAAAACATGAATCGCAACGTCGCCGTAGTCCAAGACAATCCATCGCCGCTCATCCAAACCCTCGCTCTGCCACGGCTTGCGCGGCAGTTCCTTTCTTAGCGCCGTAACAAGCGCCTTTGCGTGGACTGGATTGTCTGCGCCCGCAACAACGAAGAACCCCGTCGGAATCGACTCTTCGCGCAGATCGATGACCACGGGATCCTCGGCCTTCTTGTCTGTTAGCACCCGCAAGCTCTGTTCGACCAACTGCATCTCATCTGTCGTCGGTCTCAACTCTGCCTTTCCTCGTCCGTCTCGCTCGAAATCCCGGCCTCGTCGCCAATCGCAAATCCCGCTCCCAGAACCACAAGCAGATCCGTGCCCACCGGAACATACGGTGCCAGTGTCGTATAGTGCGGCTCGAACTGCTCGGGACGTACCACGTCCACATCGGACGATAGCACATCATGCAGCATCGCCGCTTTGGTTTCATCTCCGAGGAACACGATGTAGGTCCGCTCATACTCAAACGAGTCGGCGTTCGAGGTTCTGACCACGTTGAATCCCCGCGCCTCCAGATACGTTCCGGTGGCGGTCGCCAGTTGACGCGCGCCATTGCCGTTGAACACAGCGACCCGAATTTGTCCCGGCGACAGGAATTCCGTGGCGCGGAACAGCCGAGCGACCATCCGCGCCGTGTCGATCGCCAACGGCTCCACCCCCGGAGCCGCATTCACGGGAACCGTGGGGACGATTCCAACAAGGGTAGTGGCCGGCTCGACCAACGCCATCCAACCGAGCACCTGTTCCAGTTCCGCCGCCGTGAGATTGGTCGCCAGATCGTCGTTCTCCGCCCAAGTGTTCAGCCAGCCTCGAACAACCGCCTCCTCGATGTCTCCCGGGACCGCGCGACCGACCAGTTGAACAAGGAGCATCTGCTCGAATTCCATCGCGGTCAAGGTTCCCCGCGGCTGGGCGAGGAGACGGGCGATGACATCGTCTCCACTCAAGATTCCGGAAGCACCGCCATCCGTAAATGTTCCGTCGGGCGGATCCGGCTCCACACCTCCGGCGGCATCAATGATCGCCGCAAGGCCATCGACGGAAACTGCGACCATGAATGGAATCTCCAGATTCAGGACTCCCGCAACGGCGTTGCGCGCCGCGTCGAGCCCCTGGGAACGAAAGAGGTCTTCGAGCGTGCCAAGCTGGACATCGCTCGCGTCCGTCGGCCATCGAACGAGAAGCTCTGGGGAAATCGATGCGACGGACAGGCCGCCGATGTCGTCGATCCCGACCACCGCAGATGACAAAAGCGTTGCCCCGGCGTCAACCGTCTGCTGAAGGACCATCAACACGACGGCCGCGGAAGCCGACAATTCTTCTTCCTCACCCCTCCGTTCCGTTGTGACGTACCACGCCACAAGGCCGCCGAGTACGATCACAACCGCCACCAACCCAAGCAACACTGACTTGCGCATGGAACCCCCTCGCATGGCAATTCGCAGTCGAAGCTAGCACAACCCCCACCCAATGTCAAACCTTCGTGCTGATCGACGCAGAGGCGTCGAATCGGCCGACGCAGAGGCGTCGAATCAGCCGTCGCAGAGGCGTCGAATCAGCCGTCGCAGAGGCGTCGAATCAGTCGACGCAGAGACGTCGAATCAGTCGACGCAGAGGCGCCGAATCGGTCGACGCGGAGGTGTTGAATCGGTCGACGCGGAGGTGTTGAATCGGTCGACGCAGAGGCGTCGAATCGGCCGACGCAGAGGCGTCGAATCGGCCGACGCCTTCGCCTGATCCCGCGCGGCGAGGGCGATGTATTGCCACCGTTCCTGGGGTACCCTTGCCACGCCATGACCGCATGCAAGGACGATCCAGAAGGAAGAGCCCCGACCGACGCCGCCGCGCTCCAAGCAACGGGCGATGATCGTCCCCGGATTCTGTTTCGAACGTTCGGGTGCCGCGTGAATCAATACGAATCCGATGCCATGCGAACGCAGTTGTCGGGCAGATACGACGTCGACTGCGCATCGACGCCGGCGGATCTTGTGATCGTCAACGGGTGCACCGTCACGGCCCTTGCCGCCAGCAAGACGCGCAAGGCGATCCGACAGACAAGACGTGAGTTTCCGGACGCCATTGTTGTGCTCATCGGCTGTCTCGCCGAGACGGCGGCGCGGAATTGGGGCGACCCCGGCGAGGCCGATCTGACGGCGGGCAACGGCTGGAAGCGTTCGGTAGGCGATGTGGTGCGCCAGGCTCTGTCCGGACAGCGAGGGGATCTTGGGGACGCTCCCTCGGTGCCGATCGAGCATGAGTCCATCACCGCACCTTTTGCCGGCCTCGGGAACCGCGTACGTGGATATGTCAAGGTTCAGGACGGTTGCAGCGGCGCCTGCACCTACTGCCAAACACGGCTTGTCCGCGGCCCGTCGCAGAGCAAGTCGATCGCCGCCGTGGCCTCCGAAGCCCGCGTGATGGTCGACGGCGGCGTCCCCGAACTGGTTCTCTCCGGGATCAACCTGTCCGAATATCGCCCCTCGGACGGAGATCTCGCCGACCTCATACGAGAGATCGCTCAAGTTCCCGGATTAAGGCGTGTCCGTTTGGGGTCTCTCAATCCGGAGGGCGTCAGCGATCGCCTGCTGGACGCGCTGGCGACGGCAAGCACAGCTTGCCCCCACTTGCACATCGCCGTTCAGAGCGGAGACGACGGCGTTCTCCGCCGAATGAATCGCAGGTATACCGTCGCCGACGTGGTGGAGCGAATCGAAGCGGCACGAGCAGCGGTTCGGGGAATCACGTTCGGCACGGACATCATCGTCGGATTCCCCGGCGAGTCCGAGACCGCATTCGACCATACGTGTCTCCTGATCGAGCAGTTGCGTTTCATCAATCTTCATCTGTTCCGATACTCTCGCAGAGCCGGGACGGCGGCGATACACTTGGTCGATCACCTCGACGGGCCGGTCAAACATCGTCGCGCGTCCGTGCTGGAGCATCGGTGGCGCATTGCGATGGCTCAATGGCTCGCAGAGCGGGTCGGTGAGCACAGGAGACTCCTCATCGAGGAGCAACAGGCCGGTGGATGGCGCGGCTATACGGAGGACTATGTTGATCTGCTCCTGCCAAGCGATTCGCCGTTGCGACCCGGAGACATCGTGAACGTGGAAGTCACTGCGTCGACCGGGAGCGGCTGGATAGGGAAGATGGTGTCCGCGCCAACGCTGTGGAAGCGCGATCGGAATCAGGGAGAGCCTCTAACGTGAGTGAAACCGAGAGCATGGCTGAAGACAAGCGACAAGGTCCGATCCCCGAACTCGACCGAAACCAAGATCAAGACGGAAGAGACCACGCCGAACCCTCTACGGAACAGGCCTTGTCATTCGTTGAGATCACGGTCCGCGATAATGAGGAATCCACGGCCCTCCTCGGGCAATACAACCGAAACCTCAAGGCGATCGAGGAAGCATTCTCGGCGCGGATCCTCGCCCGCGGAGAGACGATCCGCATCGAGGGACCCGAGCAAGAGGTTGAGCGGGTGCGTCTCCTGTTCGAGAAACTGCTCGACATCATCGAGAGTCACCACATCCCGACCCTGGACGAACTCCAGTACCTGATCGCTCATATTCGGCGCGGCGACGATGTCGCAGGGATCCTGTCCAGCGTGGTGCGGATCACCCACTGGGGAGAAGAGATCCGCGCCAAGACGCTCGGCCAGCATGAATACGTGGATGCCGTGCGCTCCCATGATGTCGTGTTTGCCATCGGCCCCGCAGGCACCGGAAAGACCTACCTCGCCGTGGCGATGGCGATCGACGCCTTGAAGAAGGAGAAGGTCAAACGGATCATCTTGACCCGACCGGCAGTGGAGGCCGGAGAGGAACTCGGCTTCCTGCCGGGAGACATTCAAGCGAAGGTCAGTCCTTATCTCCGCCCGCTCTACGACGCGATCTACGATATGATCCCTGCGACGGAATTCGAGAAGCTTGTCGAGCATGGCCGGATCGAGATGGCGCCGCTTGCGTTCATGCGCGGCCGCACACTCAACAGCAGTTTCGTCATTCTGGACGAGGCGCAGAATACCACTTCGACCCAGATGAAGATGTTCCTTACCCGGTTGGGATTCCACTCCAAGGCCGTCATCACCGGAGATGTGACCCAGGTCGACCTCCAGGATGGGCAATCAGGATTGCTTTCGGTGGAACAGATTCTGGACGGCGTCGCCGGAATATCGTTCGTCCGCTTGGGAAAGCGGGATGTGGTTCGCCACAATCTGGTGGCACGGATCATCGAAGCCTACGAAGCCAACGACCTTCGGACCGCCAAGAATGGACCCAAGGCTCCCAACAGGGCAGATTCCGCCTCGAACCTTCCCCTCGGTGCATAGTCGATCAACGACAGTACGCCGAACGAATCTCGCGAAACGCATTGCGTTGCGTTCTTGTTTTCCTTGTGCTACTGTGCATGTTGGAAGATCGTTCATTTGGCTTGCGCGGGGGTGGGTGCAACGCGGGAGGACACATGCAAGCAGCAAAGCAGACCCGGTCCATCGCGATCGGTACGGCACTTTTGTTTCTGTGGCTCATCGCTGGCATCGCAGTTGCCCAGGACGTTCTGATCAGCGAAATCTCGTGGAGCGGATCTTCGGAAGACTCCACGCACGAATGGATCGAGCTTCGCAGTCTTTTCGCGCAGGAGATCGATCTCGCCGGATGGCGGCTTGTCTCCGAAGACGGCTATCCGAATATCCTGCTCTCGGGGACGATCCCGCCGTTCGGGTACTACCTTCTTGAGCGAGCTACCGACGACGCAATCCCGTGCCTGAGCGCCGATCTCGTCTACTCGGGCGCGTTGCGAGACGGAGGCGAAACCCTCTGCCTCTACGACGCCGATCATCAGCTTATCGATATCGCAAACCCCGGCGGCGGCGGCTGGCCGGCCGGCACGGATGCTCTGGATGTCACCCCGTTCCTGAGCATGGAACGGGTTCTCCCGGGGCTGGCAGCTCTGTCCAATCCATGGGACAGTTACCGCCAGGATCTCGACATCTCCGAACCTCCGTGCAGCATGATTTTCGGCACCCCGGGTCGGGAGAATAGTGTGGAGAACGCTCAGCCGATCGCCACATTCACCATCACCCCTAACCCGGCCCGCCCAGGAGAGCAGGTTCTGCTCGATGCCGGAGCCTCGGTCGATCCGAGCGGTGAGATCCACCTGTACGAGTGGACCGTTGACGGTGAAACCATCTGCGGAGAACAGACGGCGTCGGCAGTGTTCGAGGAAGAGGGCGACTACGCCATCACGTTGACCATCACGGATTGGAAGCGCACCACTGAATCGATGACAAGCATCATCAATGTAGCCTGGAACTGTGACCCAATAGCTGATTTCAGCGTCGGCTCGTCCGACGGAAACCGGGCGTTCGTCTCACGGGACGACCTGTGGTTCATCGACGAATCGACGGACTTCGACGGCAAAATCGTCTCGTGGCGGTGGAATTTCGGGGACGGCGTGTTCGCGGAAGAACAACAAGTCCGCCATGCCTACGCCGAAAGCGGAACCTACGCGGTCACCCTCGACGTCGCCGATGACCGCGGCAGCGCTGCGCAAACCACGCAATCGCTGACCATCGGAAACCTGTTGCCGGTAGCGGCGTTTGCCGTTCCCTCATGCCCGGTCACCGAAGGTGACTCCGCTCTATTCGATGCATCGTCCTCATTCGATCTAGACGGGATGACGCTTGTCTATCGCTGGGATTTCGACAGCGACGGTGAGATCGATCTGATTCAAACCGGGTCAGCCATCGCGGAGCACCGGTTCGCCGGCGGAGATTACCTGATCACGCTTCAGGTGGAGGATGACTGCGGGGGTCTATCGTTGCCCGCATCCGCCGAGCTTGTTGTCAACCGCCCGCCGGTTCCCAATTTCGCCGTATCGTGCCCCGTGCCGACACAATGCCAGGAGATCACACTCGACGCGACATTCTCAACCGATCCCGATGGCATCCTTGAGTCGTGGGCCTGGTCTTTCGGCAACGGTGGTAGGGCTTCCGGACCGCAGGTCACCACGATGTATGAAGCGGCTGGAGCCTACACCATCGGATTGACGGTGGTGGATGACACCGGCGCATCCCGCACGATTACCCAGGATATCGTTGTCTCGGACCTTCCACCCGAAGCGGTTGTCGTTGTCTCCGACGCCAAACTTCCGACGGGATCGGCCTTCGCTTTCAACGCCTGCGAATCTATCGACCCTTGCGGCGGTCAAATCCGGCTGTATGAATGGGATCTTGATGGAGACGGCACATTCGAGGTATCCGGAACATCTTGTACTGCGCAGCAATCATTCCGCGATGATGGTCGACGCAGCATCTCACTGCGCGTCGTGGATGAGGCCGGAAACTCGAACACGACCTCCACGGCCGTCACGGTGACCAACCGGGCGCCACAGTGCGGTTTCACGTTCGCACCGGAGGCTCCCAACGATGCGGAAGATGCGCTGTTTGTTGCCGAAGCCACGGATCCGGACGGAGAAGTCGCCTCCATCTCCTGGTCGTTCGGAGACGGAACGTCGGCAACGGGCGAGTCGGTCACCCACGGATTCCCCGACAACGGGATCTACACGGTGATGTTGTTCGTGTCTGATGACGACGGCAGCGTGGCCTCGTGCTCGCAAGAGGTCGCCGTTAGCAACGCCCCCCCGGTCTCCTTGTTCGAGATCAGCCCCCCTTCCGTCGGTGTCGGAGACAGAACCACGTTCAACAGCCTTGCATACGACCCAAGCCCCACCGGAGAAATCGTTCACCTCGCTTGGGATTTCGGCGACGGAGCCGTCACATCCGGTCGACCATCGGATTCGAGCACAACGAACATCTCGTCGCCATCCCACACCTACGATCACTCCGGGACCTTTGTCGTCTCGCTTGCCGCAATCGATGACCACGGCGCGTTGAGCATCGCGTCTCAGATCGTTACCATCCTGCCGTAGTCGCGAGGGGGCCATCTCTTCATGCTCAAGATCCGCGAAGCCACACAAGCCGACAACCACGCCCTGCTCCATCTTGAGGCCGCAAGCCCTCAGGGAACGGGGTTGAAGATCCTCATCGATCGCGATACGTACTTCTATCGCCCCTCGTTGTTTGACCAAGGGCATGTCTTGATCGCCGAGGAGAAGGGACAGCTTGTCGGCATCATGGCGTTCGCGATCAAGGATATGATCGTCTCCGGAGAACCGATCAAGGCGGCCTACATCTACGATCTCCGCGGCGAAGCCGGGTACAGACGGAGCATGAAGCGGGGCCTCTTCTGTCTTTGGAAGGAAGTGGAGTCGCGACTTCTCGAAGCCGGCTCAGCGTTCCTTTACGGACACATCAAAGCCGACAACGAAGACTCAATGAGAATCGCCGTGAAGATGGGAGCCCAGCCATGCGGAGACTATGAGATCCTCACCCTTCCGTCGCCGCAACGCGTTGCATCGCTCCCCGGCGTTCGCCGGATCGACTGGATCGAAGGAGTCGAACGCATCGATCGCTTGATCGGCAATCGGGATATGCGCCCGATTCGTGTGGAGGATGCCTACCGCCGGGGAGAAGAACTGGGTTACCTACGCGGCGTCTACCGGATGGAGCACAGCCGTTCGTCCGCGCAGATCAGCGTTTGGGACACGTCGTCGATCTACGAGGGTCGGGTCATCCGCATGCCCGGATCGCTGAAGGCACTTCGCCTTCTGGTCAATCCGATCGGGAAGGTTCTTCCCCTTCCGCACATTCCAGGAGAGCAGGAGAAGCTTACGTACTGGCACTTGTTCGATCCGCTGTGTGAAGGTCCCAACGGGAAACTGCTTCTCAGACGCATCGTGAACCAGATCCGGTTCGAAGCCGCACGAGAGAAGATCGCCATCCTGACCTTGTTCTATGACAAAGAAGATCCTCTTGCGCGAATCCCCCGCTTCCTCCCGTGCACCCGCCTCACGTATCGCACAATGGTCAAACCCTACAGCGACATCGTTCCGGCGCCGCCGCTCTACATCGATATCCGCGATATTTGAGACCCGCGGCGGGAAATGTCGCGATCGACCGGGTTCGAAGCCGTTTCCGCCGCCTAGACGCCGATGCGATAACCGAACCCGCGAACCGTCAGCAAGATGTTCGGATCCGACGGGTCGACCTCAAGCTTCTTGCGCAGCAGATAAACGTACTTCTGGACATCTTGCTCGGACGCGTAGTGCTCGGACGGCCACAGGCAGTTGCGGATCTCTTCGTTGGAGAACACACGCCCGGCCTCGGAAGTGAGAAGCGTCAGAAGAGAGTATTCCTTCGGAGACAGCTGGACTTCTTCGCCATGGAGCGTGACCGACTTGCGCGCATCGTCGATGATCAGCCCCAGCCGCCCGATTTGAGGCCGATTCCGCCGCAAGATCGCTTCGATCCGCGCCTCCACCTCGCGAAGCACAAACGGCTTGGTAATGAAATCGTCCGCCCCTCCGGAGAGCCCGCGGATCTTGTCATCGACGCGGCCGAGTGCCGTAATCAAGATAATCGGAACATCGCTGAGCTCGCGAATCTGGGCCAACACCTCCCACCCATCCAATTCCGGCAGCAGGATGTCCAGCAACACCAGGTCGGGATTGACCGAACGGAACATCGAGACGGCTTCGTCGCCGCGCGCAATGACCTTGGTCTCGAATCCGCGTCCCCGCAAGTAGCTATCGAGAATCTCAGCAATGTCAGGATCGTCTTCGCAGATCAGGATTCTCATGATCGTTCCATTCTTCGAGTCTGCCGCCCGCCGCACTAGCTTCGCCGTTTGCCGCTCGTGGGCGGCGGGGATTCTTTGGCCTGCTGGCTTCTCCTCAGGTAGGTCGGCACGTCGAGATCTTCATTGACCGACACACGTTTCCGCGGATGTCCGACGCCGCGATCACCTTGTTCATTCTCCTCGATCGGCTCGCCGAAATCCGCCGCAATCACGGTGAGTCGGACTTCTTCCTCTCCGGCGATATCGTCGCGAACCACGGCCCCGAAAACAAGGTCGCACTCGGTGGCCGCGAACCGCCGCACCGTATCCGCCGCATCCGTGACCTCGCCCAGAGTGAGGTCGTTTCCGCCGGTGACGTTCAGAATGATCTTCCTTGCGCCTCGAATCGAACCCGCTTCGAGGAGCGGATTGCTGCACGCGGCCTTCGCCGCCGCAACCGCTCGTTGCTCCCCGCTTCCCTGTCCCATTCCCATCATCGCCTGTCCGGCGCCGGAGAGAACCACGCGCAAATCAGCGAAATCCAGGTTGACCAGGCCCCGGATCGTGACCAGATCTGAGATTCCCTGAACTCCCTGATAGAGAATCCCGTCCGCCAATTCGAACGCCTGCGTGATCGCAAGTCCCTTTGCCGCCGTCTCGATCAGCCGATCATTGGAGATCGCGACCAGCACATCCGCGGCCGAACGCAGACTCTCGATTCCTCGATCCGCTCGGTTGCGCCGAATGGTTCCCTCAAACGTGAACGGCCGGGTTACAACGGCAATCGTCAGAGCTCCCGCTTCTCGCGCCAACTCCGCGATCACGGGCGCAGCGCCGGTGCCGGTTCCCCCACCCAATCCCGCCGTGATAAAGACAAGATCAAGTCCCTTCAGCAGGGCGGCAAGATCCCACCGGGACTCCTGGGCCGCTTTTCTGCCGCGATCTTCATCGCCTCCCGTGCCGCGTCCCCCCGTGATATCCATGCCAATCTGCAAGGCCTGATGCGCCCTCGACAGGTTGAGCACCTGCCGATCGGTATCCACGGCGACAAAACGCACGCCCTGAAGCCGTTCATGATGCATGCGATCGATCGCGTTCACACCCCCGTCGCCGATCCCAAGCACGGCGATTCGCGCGTGCGCGCGACTTGAACTGGTACCGGTCTCATCGCGTGCCTGCTCGATCAACGGTGGCTCTCCGATCGTCACGTCGCGCTCTCCGATGGTCGCAGCAACGGCGGCTGCGATCTCATCGATCTTTCGCAAGCAGTACTGCTTCTTAAACTCGCTCTCCACTGAGATAAACACATGATGCGGGTCCAGTGTGACATCGTCAGCTGTTTTCGGAAGACAAGCACGAAGGATGCGATCATCGATCGCACCCAGAATCTCCCGCCATTGCTCCCGCGGGCTTCTGCTGTCGTCTTCTTTCCGGCCGTCGCTTGTCTCTGACATCCTCACCACTCTTGCTACCATTCTCTGCTCTACAAGGGGTTACGTCAAACCCAACCAGGCACAGATATCCAAGGTTGCTGATGATGGATCCATTCCATACCATTCCACCATCATGGCGTGGGAAGATGTCTGGGCCGTTCTGAAGTGGGTTCTTGCCGTGCTGGCAGCGGGATTCGTCGGTCAGTTCGGACGGGTTCTGGCGATGAGGATCATCGAACGACGTCAACAGACGTCCGATCACGAACAACAGGATGCGCTTGCCTCGTCCCACCGGGGACGAGTGGAACACGGCGATCCGCAGAACAGAGAAGACGAACGCGCAACCAAGGCGACGGCCAAGCTTGAAAAGAAGCGCGCCAAGGCGGCTTCCAAGGCGGCAAAGAAAGGCGCGAACGACGAATCGTCCTAGTCTCCCTCAACAACAGGCCATGGTTGGGGTCGGCACGTTTCGCCGCTCGCTGCTACTCGGATTGTTCCGTCTTGCCGGGGGTAACGACTTCGATGCCGTTATAGAACCCGCAATGTGAGCAAACTCGATGCGGAAGTTTTGTTTCGTGGCAGTGCGGGCACTCCATCACCGCCGGTGCAACCAACTTCTGGTGTGTCCGTCGAGCACGACCTTTCGCGCGCGACGTTCGATATTTGGGTACGGCCACAACGCCTCCTTCAAACTCGATGCCGTGTCTGTTGATCCGGCGATCAAGGAAGAAAGTTTAGCCCTCAAGCGGGGGCGGATCAAGATCCAGGACCATGGTCACCGGCCCGTCGTTCACCAGCGTGACCGCCATCCGTGCGCCGAACACGCCGGTCGCCACGTCGACCCCCGTTTCGCGCAACGCCGACACGAGACCATCGAACACCGGCTCGGCGATCTCCGGCGGTGCTGCACGGGCAAAGCTGGGCCGTCGTCCGCGGCGAGTGTCGGCGAGAAGCGTAAACTGAGACACGGCAAGCACGGCGCCTCCGCAGTCCCGAACGGCTCGATTCATCTTCTGTTGTTCGTCCTCGAAGATCCTCATCTCGACGATTTTTCGGGCGATCCACGCCAGATCGTGACGCTCATCGCCCAATTCCACGCCGACAAGAAGCAGAATGCCGCCTGCGATTTCTCCCACGATGCTGCCGTCAACGGATACCGACGCAAGAGCGACACGCTGGACAACAATCCGCACGGCTAGATTCCCCTTAGGCTGTTGGCGAAGTCGATGACGCGGCGAACTCCTCGCTCATCCAGATCTGCCATCGCGGCAAGGAGCTCAAGCTCCAGCCTCTCCCGGGTAAGCTGGGCCTGAACTCGATTGTGAAACGCCTGCTGGACAAGGAGCGGGGCGCGTCGATGGGCCACGGGATCGACATAGTTCACCCGCCAAGAAGGAAACTGATTGAGCAGATCGCGCGCCCGATCCAGCAGTTGACGAAGGTTCGGCTTGCGCGTTTCAAACACACCGTTGATGTGGTTGGCGAGCTGTTGGTTGTCGGTGAAGAATACAACCGCAGTCGGCGAGTACTTCATGACATATCGAGCTGCCTCGATCAATGCTCGGTATTCCGCCACCTCGGGCGTGGTCCGTCCGATGACATAGGAGATCTCATCGATGAACTCCCCGCGGTGATCCGCTACGGCAATCCCGACCGCGGCTTGACCGGGGTTTCCACGAGCCGTTCCGTCCACATACACAAAGAGTTTGTTCATTCTAAAGGTTCTGGGTCCACCAGGACTCGAACCTGGGACGAGCCGGTTATGAGCCGGCTGCTCTGCCACTGAGCTATGGACCCTGCAGGCGCCACTATAGTCAAGCCGCGCCATGGGTGTCAACTTCCCTCATGGTTGCGCGATTAGGGCGGTGTCCCTTCCCCTCGCGCCGGCATCCCCGGATGTCGTTCTCGGACGAGCCTCACGCCTCGATATCCGGGGCCGACGGCGGGACGGAATTCGACGCCCGATCAGAAATCGCGATCCCCGGCCTCGCTAGCGGAGATCGATCGAATCGTCGCTGTCCGACACCCCAATGAGAACCGCCCCCACGCCCACCCGAATGATCAATTGCTGTTCCGCCGGCCGAGCACCGAGCGTGGCTCGAAAATCATGGCCGACTGTTCCTTGGGAGAGCGTAATCGCCTGCGGGAAGCCGGAGATTTCGACATCCCCCAACCCAACGGTGGCGGTGATATCGGCGCTTGCCTCACCGGCGAGACGGACATCGACACGTCCGCTTTCTACGGCGAGGGACGTCTCACGACTGAGAAGCTTCCCGATCGTCACCGAGCCGACGCCGACCGACACCAGCAGCGACTCCCCGGCGAGAGTTTCGAGATGGATATTGCCGACGCCGGCACGGATTCGGCAACGACCGGCAAGCCCGACAATCCGGGCATCCCCGATTCCAAGATCAAGTTCGAGCTGTGTGCCCGCCGGAACGCGAAGATCGTAGTCCACACGCCATCCCCCGGCTCGCTCCGGCGTCTCGCTCCGCACAACCACTCGATCCTCATCCACAGATGTTTCGATCCCGATTGAGTCAGCAATCTCCGCAGGAGCCCGCACGGTTGCCGTGCCGGAAACCATCCGCTGCGCTTCCGTGGGCCGAGCATCGGAAGCGGCATCGAAACGGATGACGATGTCTCCAATCGCGTTTTCCACCACGATTGCAGCGTCGGAGATCGGCACGGAAACCTGTTCTACCCGTTCAATTGCTTCCGACGCACCGCCGCCGCAACCCGACCAGCCCCAGGACACGCCAAGCGTCGCCCATGGCCCACGAAATCGAAGCTCGGGCAGGCTCCGTGGCATCGCCTCATCGCGCCAGCTGACTGAGGCCAGCTCAAGCAACGTTCCGAACCGCAGCTCAAACCCCAACAGCGAAAACGGTTGAACCTGCATGCTGAGATACGGAGCGACGGACAGAAACACACTGGTCGAGCAATGCACGGTCGACCCAACCTCGATCTGCGTCCCATTGAGGGCGCCCTCCCCCAATTCGGCGCCAAGCCTCAGCGTCAACCGGGAGATCCCAATCCCGAAGACCGCTCCTGCGGTCACAAACGACCGCTTGTCTCCGGCAAACGCCGCCCCCGCATCCAACCCCCCAAAGCCCGCTCCAATCTCCAACGAGGCAAGCCCGTCAGCGGAAGTCATCGTCGCCGACGTCCCCCAGCCGACACCCCCAAGGCTCCATCCGCCAACAACGCCGGCCCGACCGGATGCTCCGGAAAGCGTCCACAGATCGGGAATCGCCTCAAGACCCGAGATCTCCAGCTGCTCACGCCAAGGTCCGTCACCGATGGACAGAGCGCCAACGAACGATCCGCCAAAGCCGAACACAGGAGCGGAGACGTCCCGCGCTGACGCGAACGATGCCGCCGCAAGCAGCAAGGCAATGTTGAGGATCGTGATCCATCCGGGGGTGGCCACGAATCGACGCCTTGTCATCGTCTCCCCTTTGATTACCCGGATCGACTAGTCCACCGTGAGCGTCTTGCTGAGATTCCGTGGAAAGTCGGGGTTATGGCCCTTGGATACGCTCAAGTAGTAGCTGATCAGCTGAAGCGGAACAGCGGACAGGATCGCAGAGAGCTCATGGCTCGCCTCGGGAAGTGGGAGATAGTCATGCGCAGTCTTCCGAAGAAGCTCATCGTCTCTCCCGACGATGATCGCCCGTCCCCCGCGGCACGTCACTTCATTGACATGGTTGATCATCATTCTTGCGTCATCGGGCGCGGTGATAAACAGAATCGGGTAGCCGTCATAGACCGCCGACAGCGGTCCGTGCTTGAACTCGGCGCTCAGCATCCCCTCGCAGTGAGCGTAGCTCACTTCCTTCAACTTGAGCGCTCCTTCCATCGCCATTCCCAGGGTCAGTCCGTAGCCCAAGTAGTACATCTCGTCGAACGGCCTGAGCAGCGCCGCAACCTCCTTGGCGGACGCATCCGTTTGACGGATCGTCTGTTCGATCTTGGACGGCACGTCTGCCCAGCGCTCTCTCGACCCGACGCTTCGTATCCGATCGGCCAAGTAGTAGAACAGCAGTGCTTGATTCAACAGCGTCTTCGTGGCGGGAACGCTGATCTCGTACCCGCAGGCAAGCGGTAGGTAGTGATCGCTGGCATGCATGAGCGTCGAACCAAGCACATTCAGGATCCCGAGAATCGCCGCTTTCGAAGGTCTCGCCGCGTTGAGCGCGTTGAGGACATCCTTTGTTTCTCCGCTCTGGCTGACAAGCACGACGGCATCTTCGGAGGAGAGGGTGTGGGCCAGCGTTTCGCGAAACACGGGTGCCAGCACGGGAACCGCCGCCACCCCCGCCAGCCGGTTGAACAGCGCCGCTCCCAGGATACACGCATGGTAGCTCGTTCCGCAGCCGACGAAGTAAACGTGGCGCGCCGCAACAAGATTGGACAGGAAAGGATCGACATGCGGTGAGGCGGATAGCCAATGCAGCATTTCTTCGGCCGCTTTCGGCTGCTCGTGGATCTCCTTTAGCATGAAGTG
>RXOA01000104.1 GCA_003979035.1 Candidatus Bipolaricaulota bacterium | reverse complement strand
TTCACGCTGTCCTCCTCACGGCTCACGGGGGCCTCCGGTTCGGTGCCGCCGCCGAAGTGCCCGGATCAGGACCGCGTGCGTGGCCGCAGCGCGATCGTCCCAGCGGTTGCCGCGCACGATCGCATCTCGAGCGTGCACCTTCATGGCCGCACGCTCCTCGACGCTTTCGGCGAGCCTGGCAACGGCACCTGCGAGGGCTTCAGCATCGCCCGGAGGGACGACCAGCCCGCAGCTGTGATCCCGCACGAATTCGGCTTGGCCGGGGATATCGGAGACGACAACGGGCGTTCCGCAAGCAAGGGACTCGTACAACTTCAAGGGCGCCACGCCGATGAGCGCACGTTCTGCAATTCCGCTTTGTGCGCTTACAGTGCACAGGCTGCCTGCAACCAGTCCCGGCATCTGTCGATAGGGAATCGATCCCAAGTAGGTGACGTCTCCCGCCCGTGCGGCCTCCTCAACAACGCTTCGTAGGGGTCCATCCCCGGCAACGACAAGCCCAACGTTCGACGGCCATGATTCGCAGCGCCGTGCCTCCACAAGGGTTTCGAGACCTTGCCACGGGGCCAGTGCGCCGAAGAACAACGCGTACGGCTGATCTACATCGACGTCGCACACGGCATCGGGATGGAACAGCTCCTCATTGGCGCCGTTGGGAATCACCGTGACCTGATCCTGGTCCTGATCCCGATCGTGATCCCGGCCCGACTCACGGCGGACCCATTCCCCGAGCTGCGGCGTCACGGTGACAACCTCTACACTCCACCGCAGCCGCAGCCGGTTCGATGCCTCAATCGCCGTGCGGAACACCTTCAAGGCAGGCCAGGACAGGAACGCATCTTCGTACGGGCCGTTCAGTTCGGTCACCACGGGGATGCGGAGCAGGCGCAGGACAAGCGCTGTCGGAAACGCAAGGAAGTGCGATCGGATATAGACGGCATTCGAGAAGCGAAGGTGAACGAGGAGGCGCATCTGCGTTCGCAGACATTCCCAAACGCGCACCAGCCCCCCCGGATTCCCACTGCGGTAGCGCGGCTCGAACAACCGGACGTCCCATCCCCGCTTGCGCAGACCGGCGATGATCTCATGGACGTGCGCGTAGCTTGCTTGTCCCTCGCGGTTGTGCTGAAGCGATAGGTAAAGCAGCCGTCTGTCATCCATCCATTCCTCCGTCCAAGCTTCCCGCTTCAATCTCGATCAGAGCTTCGATGATGTGCGCGGCCGCGTTCCCGTCTCCGAACACCTCGCATGAATGGCCTGTATCCGGTTCCGGTTTCCGATTGGCCATCTCCATCGACGCTTCGACAATCACTCGAGCCGACAACGGCGGGACAAGGCGATTCCACCCCGCGTTGACGGTTTCCGTCCACTCCGTGTGCTCCCGCAGGGTAACGCAGGGGACGCCGAGCAAGAATGCCTCCTTCTGTACGCCTCCCGAGTCGGTGACGATCAATCGGGCGGATCGCTCCAACGCGAGCATGTCCAGATACCCTTGCGGTTCAACAACCAGCATCGCGTCGCGCGCTCGGCGGAGAATTCCGAGCGTGTCCAAGGCATTGCGCGTTCGAGGATGAAGGGGAACTACAACCGGAAACTCCCGATGGATCTTGGCAAGCCCGTCGAAGATCACACGAAGCCGGCGCGGGTCGTCGGTGTTGGCGGCTCGGTGAATCGTGGCCAGGGCATACGACGCGTCGGCAAGTCCGAATCTCTCGAGAACGGCCTTGCGCTGAGCGATTCGCGGCAGGTTTCGCTTCAAGATGTCCCACATCACATCTCCGGTTTGGCGAATCCGGGAAGACGGGATCCCCTCCGCCCGGAGATTCTCGGATCCTGTCGCAGTCGGGGTGAACAGGAGATCGGAGAGCTGATCCGTGATGACGCGGTTGATCTCTTCCGGCATGCGCCGATCGAATGATCGCAACCCCGCTTCGACGTGGGCAACTGGAATGTGGAGCTTGCTGGCAGCAAGCGCCGCCGCCAGCGTGGAATTGGTGTCGCCGAAAACAAGAACCCCGTCGGGGGTGGCATTCATCAGAACCGGCTCGATCCGCTCAAGCATCTTCGCGGTTTGCTCGCCGTGTCGTCCCGACCCCACGCCCAAGTGATGGTCGACGTGGGGGAGCTTGAGTTCGTCCCAGAATACGTCGTTCATGCGAAGATCGTAGTGCTGGCCGGTGTGAACAATCACATGCTCGATCGCCCCACCGGATGCCTGAACTGCACCGATCGCGCGGCAGACCGGTTCCAGCTTGATAAATTGCGGACGCGCCCCGACCACACTCACGATTTTCATCACTCAGCCTCTTTCGGAACGGATTCACGCGCTTCGGTCTCTGGGCAGCATATCCGGGGCAGGGCCGGATCCGAAGTCGAGATATTGTGCTCGATCCAGCCGAACCGTCGCCTTTCCGTCATGCGAAGCGAGCCGGTTTGAGTCGCCGCGACCCACAGCACGAACCAGAACACGACCGATAGCTTATGGCGCGTAAGATAGTTGAACTGCAGCTCCTCGGCGACGAACACGACAAGCGCGGCCAGCAGACCGATACTGTACGGGTCGCCGCGTGCGCCTTGCCAAGCAATCTTGAGGCCTCGGACGAACAGCCACAGAAGGGCCCCGATGCCGAGGATTCCTCCGGATACAAGAAAATTGGCGTATTCGTTGTGAACAACCTTCTCGACAAGCCCGGTGACGCGCTCGGAGTTGGCCGCGTAGCCGCCAAGTCCCAGCCCCCAGGCAGGAGATTCGACGTAGAGCTCCCATGCCCCTTCCAAGATCGCGATTCGCTGGGTATCCCCCCATCCGTCTGTCTCCACGCGTCTCAGAAGGGCATCGCCGGGCGAAGAAGATAGGATCGCAACGCCGAGAAAGACAAGCAAGACGGCAAGGGCTCCAAGCCCGACACGCCACCGTCTTCTGACGCGCAGGGGAGCAAGCCACAGGAGGACTTGCCCCGCGACAACCAATGCCCCCAGCCCCGCCCCAAGGATGCCGCTGCGGGAGCTCGTCTGGACGAGGACCCACCAGCAGATGCCAATCCCGATCGCATCCAAGAGCCGATCTCGCCAGCGGGCGCGGTTGACAAGTCTCCCGAGAACGGCCGTGGAAATCAGCGCAAGAAACGCACCAAACTCGTTGGGACCGGTGAATCCCCCAACGGCCCGATAGCCATCGAACGGCGATTCGAAGAGCATCCTTCCCGCGGGATGACCGATCAGATCCGTCACGGTATACGTCAGGGCCAGCAGAACGCTGATGTTCAAGAAGCCATTCCAGAGTCGCGATCGCCACCGTACGAGATCCGGGCAGAGGCACAATCCGATGAAGAAGAGACCTCCCAGGAGCAGCTCCCGCAATTCCGGAAGAGCCAGAGCCGGGTCGGTGGTTCCCGCGATGATCCCGATGCAGGTCGTGATGGACAGCGTTGTTCCCAATACGAGAACCGGACGCACCACGGACAGCGTCGTCGCGTCCATCACAAGGCGGCGGCGGTTCAACTCGTAGGATGCGACACACCCGACAAGAACGAGGATCAACCACTGATTCAGCCGGAGGATCGGCAGGAGGACCGGTTCCTTCAGCTGCGTCATCACAAGGACAGCAAGAACAAGACCCGCAAGCAGCCATTTCCTGCCGGGCGGCGCTACATCATGACGTGCGCCAGTTGCCATACG
>RXOA01000103.1 GCA_003979035.1 Candidatus Bipolaricaulota bacterium | reverse complement strand
TCTCATCGGATGGCGCACTAGCCATCCGTCGTCTCATCGGATGGCGCACTAGCCATCCGTCGTCTCATCGGATGGCACACTAGCCATCCGTCGTCTCATCGGATGGCGCACTAGCCATCCGTCGTCTCCTCGGTGGTGATCGGTCAACGGGGTTCCTATAATCCGTCCATGAGGATCAGGATCGGGATCGCACAGATCAACCCAACGGTAGGCGATATTGACGGAAACCTCCGCATCGTGCTCGCCAGGATCGCTGAGGCGCGCCAAGCGAATTGCGGCATGGTTGTGTTTCCCGAGTTGGCATTGTGTGGCTATAGCCCGTTGGATCTTCTGTGGCGGAACGGATTCGTCGAGGCGGTGGAGCGAGCCACGCAGATCGTCATTGAGTCGGCCGACGAGATGATGGTCGTCTTCGGCACGGTTCGTCCTTGTCTTCGCGGCACTCCCGCCAATCCGCACGATCCGTCGGCGCGTCTTGACGGGGGCCGCACGCGTCTCTACAACAGCGCGATTGTCGCTCGTAACGGCGAAATTGCCGCCGAACAACCCAAGATCGAATTGCCGATGTTCGACGTGTTCTCGGAACAGCGGTATTTCACGCCCGGGCAGGACGCAGGCGTATTCATGATCGAGCAGGGTCACGGCACCTTCGGGGTCAATGTGTGCGAGGATTTCTGGGTTGACGGAGGGCCGACGGACAGACAAGCGGCCCTTGGCGCTCGATGGATCGTCAATATCTCAGCTTCTCCCTACTACACGGGGAAACCGGCAATCCGACACAAAATCGCCGCTCGCCGGGTTGCCGATCACGGCGTTGGCTTCGTCTATGTCAACTGCGTCGGAGGACAAGACGATCTCGTGTTCGATGGCGGGAGCTTCGTCATTGACCCGGATGGCTGCTCGCTGTTCCAGGCGCCGCGATTCGAAGAGGGATTGTTCGTGGTCGAACTAGATGATGGTCCATGCAAGCCGCGCGCACACGAACCGGCGACTTCCCCGGGTGAAATCGACGAGATCCGCACGGCGCTGTCGTTGGGAATCCGCGACTACGCAAGGAAGAACGGCTTCGACCGTGTGCTGCTCGGGCTTTCGGGGGGCATTGATTCCGCAGTCACCGCTGCGCTTGCCGTCGAGGCCCTCGGAGCGGCGAATGTAATCGCCGTCTACTTGCCCAGTCGCCACAGCTCCGTAGATAGCACGCTGGCGGCACGAGAAGTAGCAGCCAATCTGGGAACCGCGCTTCTAGAGATCTCGATCGAATCGCTCCATGACGCCGTCTCCGAAGCGATGCCCACAGCGCCTTCGGGACTGGTTGACGAGAACATCCAGCCGCGACTGCGCGCCGTGCTTCTGATGGCGCTCGCCAATCAGCACCGCGCGCTCGTCCTGTGCCCCGCCAACAAGGCGGAGATCGCCATCGGATACAGTACGCTCTACGGAGATACGGTGGGAGCGCTCGCTCCAATCGGTGACCTATACAAACGTCAAGTGGTCGCCCTCGCGCAGACGTATCCCCAGATCCCCGCATCCGTCATCCATCGCCCTCCGACCGCCGAACTCCGCGCGCACCAGCGAGACGACCAAGATCTGCCACCGTATGACATTCTCGACCCGTTGCTTCATGCCTTGATCGAAGAAAACCTCTCCCGCGACCAGCTCGTCACGCAAGGATTTGCCGCTGAAACCGTCGACGAAATCCTCCATCGATACTACATCGCTGAATACAAGCGCGGTCAGCTTCCACCGGCGGTCAAGGTCTCCGCCAAGGCATTCGGAAGCGGACGGCGGATTCCTATCACCCACAAGTTCCGCGCCTAGAGCAACAGACCGTCCCGGCACCCAACCCATGGGTGCCGGGACGGTTCGTAAATCGCTTCCGAATCGAAAGCCCTTGTGTTGCTGCTACTCTACCGCAACCTCAATCGGCGCTTTGCGCTCCTTGATCGATTCCTTCAACGGAACGGTGATGGTGAGAATCCCGTCTTCGAACCGGGCCTTGACGTTCGTGCGTTCCACAAGATCTGCGGGAAGCGGGAAGGATCGCTGAATTCTGCCGTACTGGCGTCCTACGCGGAAGTAGTTCTCCTTCTTGACGTCGTCGTTTCTCTTTCTTTCCCCGGAGATGACGAGGGTGTTTTCCTCGACCTTGATGCTGAGGTCTTCCTTCTTCATTCCCGGAAGCTCCGTTTCGTATACCAGAGACTGATCCTTCTCGAAGATGTCGGTCCGGCCAATGTTCGGCGTCCCATCAAACCCGACCCAGTTGAAATCCCGGAACATGTCATCAAGAAGACTGGATAGACTTGTCTCCATGTAGAAGGGTCCTCTTCGCAATTCCGGCACTTTTCGAATCATCATAAGAACCTCCTTGATCGCTGCGGTTAGCAGTCTATATGTCTGACTGCTAATTGCAGTATAGCGTCGCCTTCGCCGCGTGTCAAGAAGGGCAACGAGACGTATGATGAGACGATGACTCGGTGGATGATTCGGTGGATCAGGTGGTATCAGCGCGTGGTCTCTCCCACCCGCGAGGCGCGATGCAGGTTCTTGCCCACATGCTCGCAATACGCGGTGGAGGCCCTTCGGAAGCACGGTTGGTTGCGGGGGGGGTGGCTCGCGCTCCGCCGATTCATCCGCTGCAATCCATTCCACCCCGGGGGGATTGATCCCGTTCCATAACTGGGGTGGAACTTCAAACAGAGAATCAACTCGGAGGAGCGGCCGACAGACGAATTGCCGATCGACCCATCGTTCGTTGGCGACCACCGGCGGTCGGGCGCGGGATACCCGCGTCTATCCCGCCGGTGTTGACGTTACGAATCTCGGAATGCGTCCCACATCGACCGAACAAGCTCCGGATCAGTCAGGATATCCGCTCCCGTCAGCGCCAACGCCGTCGCGGCGGTGACCATGGCGCGTTGCCCGCGTTCCGAGATGGCCGCATCCGCAAACGGACGCGAGTGCGTCGCGATGTGCTCATCGCAGATCTGAAGATACGGATGAATCGCCGGGACTACTTGACTCACGTCGCCCATGTCCGTCGATCCCAGCATGCGCCTTTCCGGAGGACGAATCGATTCTCCGAGATCCCGCAGATGACGCTCGAACGTCTTTTCCAATGGCCGATTCGCCTTCATCGCCTTGTAGGAATGGCCGACCTCGCGGAAGCTGAGTGTGGCGCCGGTCGCCTGTGCCGCGCCGGCAGCGCAGGCCCGTAGCTTCTCGAGCAGTTCGTCGCGGTACGAGGTCTCCTCGGCGCGCACGTAGAACAAGGCCGCGGCGACTTCGGGCACGATATTGGGCTTTGCTCCGCCGTTGGTGATGATCCCGTGGATCCGAGCTCCATCAAGAATGTGTTGCCTCAATGCGTTGATTCCATTGAACGTCTGGATCACGGCATCCAGCGCATTGATCCCCTTGTGCGGCTCCGCCGAAGCGTGGGCGGGGCGTCCGCGAAACTCAATCTCGACCTCACTGATCGCCAGGCTTCCCCAGGAAACCATCGTGTGATTCGCCGGGTGGAACATCATCGCCGCATCGACCTCGTCGAACAGCCCCCCCTCGACCATGACCACTTTCCCGCCACCGCCTTCTTCAGCTGGCGTTCCGAGGAACATCAACGTTCCGGGGAGGTCTGCTTTCAGGTCGCCGAGCGCAAGTGCCGCCCCGAGCCCGGCGGCGGCAATCAAGTTGTGACCGCAGGCATGGCCGATCTCCGGCAAGGCGTCGTATTCGCCGAGAATCGCCACTGTCGGCCCGTCCGACCGCGCCGGATGTACGGCGCGAACTGCGGTCGCCAATCCGGCGATCCCCGGCTCGACGCGAAACCCCGCGTGCGCCAGTTCATCGCCAAGAAGCTTTGAGGCGAACACCTCTTCGTTCAGCAGCTCGGGATGAGCATGGATTTCCGCGCTCACGCGGCGCAGCGTCATTTCGTGAGAAGCAATCGCCTCAACAACGCGGCTCTTGTCGATCATCATTTCCCCCTCTCAAGCTCAAGCAGCCGGAGAATCCTGGTGGTTCATCCATTCCAACGCCGCGCTCATTCGAAGTGCCGCCTCGTCTCCACGCCGGCCCGCCCCCACGCTCGATCGATCAACAAGGACGACGGCGGGCGAGTGACCAGGCTGACGCCGAGAAGAAGGATCAAGCTGACCCCAATCCCGGGAAGAAACCCATGAACGCCAAGCGGCGAACCCAGACCGATCCAGACAAGGGCGGTCGTGAGCCCCCCGAGCATCGATGCGAACACGCCCGCCCGCGTGGCCCGGCGAGAGAAAACGCCGAACAAGATAGGCCACAAGCATGTGCTGGCAATGGCGGACCAAGAGAACGCAGTCAGGACCAGCACCAGCGCCGGCGGCCGAAGCGCGATCAACAGGGAGATCAGTCCGACAAGCAGACTGACGATACGGCTCCATCGGATCGAACGTTGCTCCGTCATCTCCCGTCCAAGTCCCTTCTGGACGAAGTCCCGGACAACCGCTCCCGATGTGATGATCAGAACGGACGCAAACGTCGACATCCCGGCGGCGATGACTCCCGCAAGGAAAATCGCGCTCCCCCAAGGTGATAGAACCATCTTCGTCAGCACGGGGATTGCCAGATCGGCGTTCTCAAGGCCGGGAACCAGCGCCCGGCTCACAGCTCCGATCAAGTACGGAAGCAGAGCAAGGCTGCCGCCGACGGTTGCCACAACCGCGCCAATTCGTAGCTGGCGCACCGATCGAATCGAGTAGAACCGCACGAGAAGCTGCGGCATTCCCCAAACACCGAAGCTGACGATCATCGAGTAGGAGATGAGCCCGGCCCACCCCCAAATCCCCGGCGTATATACAAGGCCCGGGTCGGCCGCAGCGAGCGTGGCCGTCGCCTCAGACAACCCGCCGACGGCACGTAAGGCCGCGACGGCGAGAAGGATGAGACCGGCTCCCATCACCCACGCTTGGAAGAACCCGGTCCATACGACGGCCATGTACCCCCCGAGACTGACATAGAGCACGATCATCGCCCCGGAGAGCATCACGCCAACCGAGTACGGGAGCCCCATCAGCACTTCGAACACATGCCCCATCCCTTTCAGGATGCTCACGTTGTAAACCACCAAGAACAACGCAATCACAACGGCGGAGAAGATCCGCACCTCACGACTGCCGAACCTCTCGCCAAGGAATCCCGGAACGGTCATCGTTCCGAGCCTCGCCGTGAACCGACGCAGCCGCCGCCCAAGGACGATCCATGCCAACGTACACCCGATCAGAACGTTGATCGCGCCGACCCACAGGGTGGCCATTCCGTACTGGTAGCCGAACGCTCCCCCGCCGATGATGACAACGGATGAGAAGTAGGCGGCGACATACGAGAGTGCCGTAACCCAAGGCCCCACGCGGCGGCCGCCGAGCAAGAAGTCTTCGGAACTGCGAAGACGCCTGGATGTGACAACTCCGATCCCGGCAAGAAGAAGCAGATATACCCCCAACACCAAGCCGTGAACCGCCGTCGGGCTCAATGGGGAGCTCCGTGTGACTCGTTGTCGCGGCTTAGGACCGCCCACAACACGGCAAGCAAGACGCTCCCCGCAACCACAAGAAACGATGCGAACGTGCCCCACGGCAAGCGAAACGGACCCACGATGCGACCTCCCACCCTCCCATGAATTCCTGCAGCAAAGCGTAGGATATGTACGGCCCGATCGTCAACCCAGGCGATGGATGGTCACCCGCGCTTCCATCCACTACACTTAGGCCGGAGGTTTCATTCGGGTGGAGACAAAGATCCTTCGAGAATCGGGATACGAAGAGGCTCTTGTTGGCCTTTCTCTTTCGTTCAATCAGGATCCGGCGGGGATGCCCGCGGTGGCCCAACGCCTGGCGTTCAAGGGCGACGGTCACAACAAGTTCCTAGAATCGATCGTGGCATGGATGGATGTACGTGCCCCCCGCTACTTCTGGCAGCAACTCGACACGTATCGAGTCGGTGTCAGCAAGCAAAGCGAGTCGACGATGCACACCATGACCCGCTCCCGTCTCACACAGAAGCACTTCGAGCACCCTCTTCCCGATGACCTTCTGCGACATCTGAACGAGTTGATCACGGCCGATGATTGGAAGTCGGTCAAGTCCGTTCTTCCGGAGTCTTTCCTTCAACGGCGAATCCTCTGCATCAACTACATGGCCCTCCAGCGGATGATCCGACAGCGTTCGTCGCATCGCTTGCCCGAGTGGTCGCAGTTCATCGCCGAAACCCTCTCAGCGGTGGCGTACCCCGAACTTCTCGATCCGGACTACGAAAAGGAGCCTTCTCGATGAGCGAGCCAACGACGATCCTTGCCGACCACGAGATCCGATCCCTGTGCCTTGCATCCCCGTCGATGATCGATCCGTTCGTGAATCTTCAGGCAGGCAAGCCCTCGTACGGCTTGAGTAGCTTCGGATACGACATCCGTCTTGGCAGCCGATTCCTGGTGCCGCTGGGCGGCGTCAACGCCGTTCTCGATCCGGTCGACTTTCCCGATCATCACTTCCGCACGATCGATGCCGATGGGACGCTAGAACTCGGAGCGAACACCCAGATCCTCGCCGAGACGTTGGAGACGTTCTCGATGCCCGATGATGTCTGTGGTGTCTGCTGGGGGAAGAGTTCGTATGCCCGATGCGGATTGCTCGTCAATGTGACACCGTTGGAGCCGGGATGGAAGGGCGTTCTCACCATCGAACTCGCCAACCTTTCTCCGTTGCCGATCCGTCTGCATATCGGTCAGGGGATCGCGCAGGTCGTCTTTTTCCGCGGCACCCGGCCGAACAGAACCTACGCCGAGAAGGAAGCCGGGGGAAGCTATCAAAACCAACCCGGCGTGACACTGCCAGGGTAACACCCCCGCCGCCAACTGCTTCTCCTCTGGATCGATCTCTGATTCACGTTTTTCCGCACAGATTACGATCCTCTTTCCATTGGATTCTTGATGCCGGATGGCCGGACGTTGGGGTTTGTTTGATCTTCCATGCCGATGCAACCAGTATTTCGCGACGTTATTGCATAGTTATGATTCTCCTTATATACTGACGACCATAAGTAAATAGGACCTTAAGGAGGTCAAACGATGCTACGTCGCATCATGCTCGGCAGTCTGTTTGCAGTACTCGCTCTTGGAGCCATCGTCTCGGCAGCGACCGTGACGTTTACCGGTTCCACAACGGTTCTTCCGATCGCCCAGGCAGCTCAGGAAGCTCTCGCCGGTCAGTACGACATCGAAGTGTTCGGCGGCGGTTCCAGTCGGGGTGTGGCTGCAATGATCGATGGCACAACCGACATCGCTGACCACTCACGTGGGATCAAGGGAAGCGAATACGAAGCGGCCGTTGCCAACGGTGTGTACCCGTTCACCTGGCATGTCGCACAGGACGCGATTGCCCCGATCGTCCATCCGTCAAACCCGATTACGGAGCTCTCGGTGCAACAGCTCCACGACATCTACAACGGAACCATCCGCAATTGGAGCGAGGTCGGCGGCGAAGACAAGCCGATCCTCGTCGTATCGCGCGATGACTCGTCGGGTACATTCGAGACGTGGGAAAAGAGAGTCATGGGTGGAGACGAGTTGCGTATGGACATCGTCATCCAAACGTCGAACGCTTCCGTGGCAAGTGAAGTCGCCGGCAACCCCTACGCGATCGGCTACGTGGGCCTCGGATACGTGAACAGCTCGCTGAAGGCGCTGAATGTCGAGGGTGTTTCGCCCACGCTTGTGACCGCCATCAGCGGTGAGTTTCCGATCTCCCGCCCGCTGTTCATGACCACCAATGGTTTTCCAGCGGGTGATGTGCTTGGGGTCATCCAGTTCATTCTTTCCGATGCTGGACAGCAAGTGGTCATGGATGCCGGGTTCGCGCCCATTCGCTTGCTTCCCGGCATGTAGCAGGACAGCCCCGGACCTGATCCTATCGGCGGATGATCTCCCTCCCCCTCCGATGATGGATCTTGATCCGATCCACCACAAGCAGCGACGGCCTGATGTGAACGGTATCCACCGCTCGGTCGTCGCTGTTTCACCCACTAGACCTTACGGGCGTGAGCGGATGCCCACGGCGGGATCCGTCTACGCCACAGGCCCGGCGGACTTGCCGAGACTGCGGCTGAAATATATACTTGGTCCGTTTCTTTCATAAATGAGGCCTCAAAGTGCGAGAAAATGACGCGAGAAGAGACAGGACGAGCGGAGTACGAATTCTCCTCTCATCTCATGAAGAAGGAACCCGTGGTCGGGTTCGGGCCGTTCTGTGTCAATGGGACCGTCCGATGTTCCTGTTTCTTGCCAGCGTCTCGTTGATCGCTCTTGCCTTCATCCTGTATTTCATCCTCCGAGAAGCGGTTCCCGTCTTCCGCGGAGCAACGATCCAAGAGCTCCTTGGGCCGAAGTGGCGCCCAACATACGAAGCAGCTCCCCGTTACGGCATCCTTCCGATGATCGGAGGAACGCTTCTGGTTACGATCGGATCCATGGCGCTCGCGATCCCTCTTGGGCTTGCCGCCGCGACGTTCATCGCCGAGATGGCACCCGGCTGGCTGAAGGACATCGCCAAGACGGCGCTGGAGCTTCTTGCCAGCATCCCTTCGGTCGTTTACGGGTTCTTCGGTTTGATGATTCTCTCCCCCTACATCCGCGACTCTCTCGGCCTTCTCACCGGCCAGACTGCGCTTACGGCATCTCTTCTTCTGGCAGTGATGGCGCTGCCAACGATCGCCAGCCTTGCCGAGGATGCCCTGACCGCGGTCCCCAGGTCGTACCGCGAGGCATCTGCTGCCATGGGAGCAACACACTGGGAAACCACGTGGCGGGTGACGATCCCGTCGGCGTTCTCCGGGCTGATCGGCGCCGTGATCCTCGGAATGGGACGTTCGGTGGGCGAAACCATGGCTGTCCTGATGGTCGCCGGGAACTCGCCACAGTTGACGTTCTCGTTCCTCAAGTCGATCCGCACACTGACTTCGGGAATCGCATTGGACATCGCAGAAACGCCATCGGGAACCACGCATTTCCACGCTCTGTTCTTCATGGGGGTCGTCTTGTTGGTGATCACCCTGGCGATGAACTGGATCGCTGAGTGGTTCCGCGGCCGCCTGGCGAAAGGACATCTGAAACGATGAACAACATGCTGATCGAAGATCGAAAAGGCAAGCATCGCAAGGCAAAACAGGTTACTGCGGTCGCCATTCTCGGCTTCTTGAGTTCGGTCAGCTTCCTTGTGCTCGGAGCGATTCTCTACTTCCTGATCAGAAACGGTGCCTCGGCGTTTTCTTGGGAGTTTCTCACCGAGTTTCCCCGCCGGATGATGACCGAGGGCGGGATCTTCCCGGCGATCATCGGCAGCATTTACTTGACAGCAGGAGCCGTGTTGGTCGCGTTGCCGTTTGCACTCGGCGCTGCGATCTGGCTCACTGAGTATTCGGGGGGCGGATGGTGGGTTCGCGCCATCCGGATCGGTGTCAATACGCTCGCCGGCGTGCCGTCCATCGTGTTTGGACTCCTTGGTCTGGCGCTGTTCGTGATCACGTTCGGTTTCGGTGTCTCGATCCTGTCCGGCGCGCTGACGCTGGCGATCCTCATCCTTCCGATCATGATTCGATCCGCCGAGGAAGCGCTGAACGCTGTGCCCCGATCCTTCCGTGAGGGGGCGCTTGCTCTTGGAGCATCCCGCTGGCATACGGTTCACACCGTCGTTCTACCCTCGGCGCTTCCCGGCATCTTGACAGGGACTGTCCTCAGTTTGTCCCGCGCCATGGGGGAGACAGCCCCGATCATGTTCACCGCTGTCGCCTATTCGATGCTCCGGCTTCCCAATTCGCCGATGGATAAGTGCATGGCCCTTCCCTACCACATTTTTGTCATGGCCACCGAAAGCCCTAGCTACGGGGAAACGCGAAATCTCCAGTTTGGCGCCGCGCTGATGCTGCTGGCGCTCGTCTTGGTGTTGAATCTGTTCGCCATTGTCTGGCGAACCATCTCCCGAAGGAGGAAAGCATGGTGACCCCCGTCTCTCCGATCGCTCAGCCCGCAGCTCACGATGTGAAGAGTCAGAAGGTCTGTCGCCTCGACGAGGTAACGCGCGCTTGGATCAAGAAGAACATCGAATCCGAGATCATCATCGAAGCGGAGAACCTCGACTTTTACTACGGCAAGGTCCAAGCGCTTCGGGATGTCTCGATGTGCATCCCGATCGACGGCGTGACGGCGGTCATGGGCCCGTCGGGATGCGGCAAGAGCACGTTCCTGCGCACGCTGAACAGGATGTACGAGCTGACTCCCGGGGCACACGCACAAGGAAGAGTCTCTTTCTTGGGGCAGGATCTTCTCAAGGCCGATCCGGCGGCGATCCGGCATCATATCGGCATGGTGTTCCAACGCCCGAATCCGTTTCCCAAGTCGATCTACGAGAATGTTGCCTACGGCCTGCGCATTGAAGGCGTGCGAAGACGAAGCGCATTGAGCGATTCCGTGGAAGAGAGCCTGCGCCATGCCGGCCTGTGGACTGAGGTCAAAGATCGGTTGAGGCAAAGCGCGTTCGGCCTGTCCGGCGGTCAGCAGCAACGCCTCTGTGTTGCACGGGCGATCGCCGTACGCCCGAAGGTCTTGCTGATGGATGAACCATGCTCTTCCCTGGATCCCAAAGCCAGCGCTCGTATCGAAGATCTAGCCCGTGAACTGTCCGACGAACTCACCGTGATCATCGTCACGCACAACCTTCAGCAGGCGGCTCGCGTCAGCGACAACGTTGCCGTGTTCATGGCGGGCGGCGAGTTGGCCGAGTTCGGCACGACGCGTCAAGTCTTTGACGACCCTCAGGATCCCCGCGTCGCGGACTACCTGCGCGGACGATTCGGCTAGGGTCCCTCGGAAGGCGCCTCTGAATCCGGCGTCCAGCTGCATAGCGGCACCGATGCGTCAAGTGCATTCTCGGCGATGTTGTAGCCGTACTCCGTGATCCGAAGGCAGCTATCGAGGAAGATGCTTATCGGGTAGGAGTTTTCGGGTTGTCGCATCGGCGATTGCAGCAGGGCTTGTTCGAACAGTTTCTCGCCGACGCCCTTCTCCGACAACACCGCATTGGCCCGATCAACATCCTGATCGAGAAAGGCATTCATCGCCTCATCGAGCACCTTCATCGAAGCCTCCGCGGACAGACGGACGGACCTGGCAACCTCTTCCGGAACAGGCTGCGTGAGCGCGGCCGCCGCTTCGGAGATCTTCCCGGCATGATCCGCGATTCGCTCCAACTGATCGGCAACTTCGTTGTGATGGAGAAACTCCACCTTGGACAGCTGAACCTCACCGGGAAGCACCAAGTCGCGAAGCAACAGATTCAGTTGTCGAGCAATCAGAAGGACGAGGCGATCGACATCGCCGTCCCTCTCCTGAACGTCCTCAGCGAGATCGCTGTCGCACTCAAGGAACGCGGTCGCCGCATCGGCAAACATCGCCCGTGTGATGTCAAAGATGCGCCGGAGCGTACGTTCGATCGGAAAATCCTTGATATCGACCACCGAATGTAACACCACGGTGGATTGCGTCTCTTCGAGGATCTCCAATCCGACCAGGGCTTGTGCCGCTTCACGAACGCTTCGCCGCTGGCGGGGATGAATTCGCTCGCCGCGAACCTCGATGATGTTGTAGCCGGCGATGTATCGCGAGAAGATCTCCCGCTGCAAGCGGTCGAATTCCCAGTCTCCCAAGTCGATTCGGCAGCGATTCGCATCCGCGGCCCGCTTAGGAATCAGAAGAAGCGCGTTGGTCTCTGTGGGGATCAACCGAACCTCATCCTTGCCGTGGATCCCCGCCGACGTTGCCCAATCCTTGGGAAGCGTCACGAAGAAGGTGGATCCTCCCGTGATCTGAACCTTCCGTCGATACATTCGCCTCCTCCTATATATTGAACGGCCAACAACATAACAGTACTTCACCTCTTGAGTTCTGGCAACCGATTGGAGAGCATGGGGATAATCGATGGACATCGGGTAGAATGTATCGCTTGCGGCCCATCCCGTATCGATTCGTTCCCGGAAGTAAGGAGCGTTCGCTCAATGATTCATGCCACCCTTTGCTTTGTTCTTCGAGAGAAGGACGAGAATCAGCAGGTCCTTCTCGGCCTCAAGAAGCGGGGGTTTGGTGCCGGGAAGCTCAACGGGTTCGGGGGGAAACTGCTCACTGGCGAATCACCGCGCGAAGCCATGTCGCGTGAACTGGCCGAGGAGTGCGGACTGATCGTCGCAGCGAGCGCTTTCGAATCTCGGGGGGTGCTCGTGTTTCGCTTCCCGTACGCTCCGCAACACGACCACCGTGTTCGTGTCTTCGTAACGACGACATTCGAGGGCAAGCCGAGGGAAACGGACGAGATGATTCCGGAATGGTACCCGGCCGCAGATCCTCCGCTCGACCGCATGTGGCAGGATGATTCCCTGTGGCTTGCATCGATCCTTGCAGGGCGCTCTGCAGTCGGGCGTTTCTTCTTCTCCGCGGACAACGAATCGGTGGCCAAGTACCGTCTTTGGGTCGGCCCGAAGCTGTCTGCCGCTTCGGTTCACAGTGACAGTATCCGGTTTGCCCGGTAGAATCAGCCAAACCCTGGACATGACTGCCGTTGGCGACATGGCTTGGACGCGATGCGTCACGACTCATGGCCCACTGGCCGGGAAAGGATCCGAGATGGCAACTGAGCAAACCGTGATGGAAAGGATCGTCTCGCTGTGCAAACGGCGCGGTTTCATTTTTCAATCCAGCGAGATCTACGGCGGCATCGGTGGATTCTGGGACTACGGCCCGCTGGGAGTCGAACTCAAGCGCAATCTCAAAGACGCTTGGTGGAAGGACATGGTGACCGGGCATGACGACATCACGCCACCGGAAGGACTCCCAAGCGCCTACTCGATGGTGGGCCTTGATTGCAGCATCATCATGCATCCCGACGTGTGGAAAGCAAGCGGCCACTTCGACCTGTTCCATGACATGCTCGTGGACTGCCGCACCTGCAAGGCCCGCTTCCGCGTCGACCAACTTCCGACCCTTCAGTGTCCGGAGAAGCCGAGCAAGCATCCCGGCGAACACAGCGCGTGCGATCTCACCGAACCGCGTGAGTTCAATCTGATGTTCAAGACATTCATCGGCGCGCTCCATGATCCATCTTCGGAAGCCTACCTGCGGCCGGAGACTGCCCAAGGAATCTTCGTCAATTTCAAGAACGTCTACACAACGGCACGTGTCAAAGTCCCCTTTGGGATCGCGCAGATCGGCAAGTCGTTCCGCAACGAGATCACGCCGCGCAACTTCACGTTCCGCTCGCGCGAGTTCGAACAGATGGAGATCGAATTCTTCTGCCACCCGGAGCAATCGCCCGTTTGGTATGCCTACTGGCGCGACCGTCGCTACGGCTGGTATGTTTCGCTGGGCTTGAGCAGTGACCGATTGCGGCTGCGGGATCATGACGCCGACGAACTCAGCCATTACAGCTGCGGAACCGCCGACGTAGAATACGCGTTCCCGTTCCTTTCCGAAGGGGAGTTCGGTGAACTCGAGGGAATCGCCCATCGCTCCGACTTCGATCTGCGAAGTCACTCCGAAGGCAAGCTGATCCGCGACGGCGACGGGTTCGCCGTCGAGCGCGATCAGGATGGGAATCCTCGCCATCCAGGGAGCGGAAAAGACCTCTCCTACTTCGATGAGGCGACGCAGCAACGGTTTGTTCCTCACGTGATCGAGCCCTCAGCCGGAGCCGATCGCGCCGCGCTCGCCTTCTTGTGCGAAGCGTACACGGAGGACACGATCCCCGATGAGAAGGGCGTTCCTCAGGAGCGCATCGTGCTCAAGCTCCACCCTCGACTCGCGCCGATCAAGGTCGCCGTGTTCCCCCTGATCAAGAAGGACGGCATGCCGGAGATGGCAGCGGAAATCTATCGTGACCTCAAGCAGCGCTGGAATGTCTTCTACGATCTGAAAGGGTCGATCGGTCGCCGGTATCGCCGCCAAGATGAATCGGGAACTCCGTTTTGCGTCACGGTGGACCACGATTCGCTCAACGACGAAACGGTCACCGTGCGTGATCGGGATACGACGGTTCAAACGCGCGTTCCGGTAAAGGAACTGGCATCACACCTCGCCGAGAGGCTGTCATAAGCACACGCGGGATCCCCGCCATGGAACTTCGCCCTCGACCCGGGTGTAGCTTCTGCTACAAGAGTGAGAAGGAGGCCTTGTGCACGT
>RXOA01000102.1 GCA_003979035.1 Candidatus Bipolaricaulota bacterium | reverse complement strand
CGTGGTCCGGCACCCCCTCGGATGCGGACCATGAGTGGATTGAACTGCGGAATCTGGGGTCAACCCCCGTAGATCTTACGGGATGGACGCTCCAGTGGCGGCAAGCACGACCCGATCTTGAACAACGTGACGAAGATGTGGCATGGATTTCGATTCCATTGCAGGGCGAAATAGAGCCAGCAACGGTGCCGGCCTGTGGGGCTGGCCACGCGGAAGTAGCGAGTCGGATCGTCCTGGCCAAGCGGCAGGAAGACGACATCTCGTGGCTGGTGACAGGCGAGCAGTTGTCGCGGACGGGCGGCTTCTATCTGTTGGAGCGTCTCACTGACGAAACGGTCTCGAGTGCCTCGGCCGATCTGGTCTACGACATGGTGGAGCCCTTTGCGATGGAACTTCCCGATGACGGTGCCATCATGCGACTTGTCGATTCCGAGGGGAACATCGTTGACACGGCGAACGACGATCCTCGATACGGAGGAATGTGGGTTGCCGGATATGCGCCGACGCGAGCGTCGATGGAGCGCCTCGATCCGCTTGGCCCGGACCTTGCGGAGAATTGGCAGACGAATCTCGGTGTGGAGATCTTCGGAAAAGATGCCGGCGGGCTTGACCTGTGGGCGACGGCGGCGACGCTCAATTCAGAATCGCTTGAGGGGTATGCGGCGATCCTTGCCCTGGCACCGACAGTTGTCGAATCAGGGCCCGGAATCGAGTTCGAGGTTGCTTTTGCGGCGGCCGACGGACTTCCTTGGGTGCGCGTGCTGGAAGGGATCGATGACCCCGCTGGAGCTGCAGGTGCGGGGGGCGGCGACGATGGACGATCGTACCGCGTGGGCTACTCATTCCGGCTGAGCTTCGAGGGCAACTCTGAGAAGGTCGCCGTCGATGTGGGGGACCTGCCTCCCGGAAGATATGACTTCTGGTTTGCTCTCGGCGACGAACGGATGGTCTATGTGCCGGTTTCGGTGACTCCGTAGTGGTCGTGTCCCATTCGAACCAGTATCATACGAACTACTGTGCCGTCCACTGAAGCCGTGAATCAAGCCTACCTTACGGGCGACGAGCTGCGACTGGTCGCGATTGCGGGAGCGAAGCGCGTTATTCTGCATGCTGACCATCTTGATCGTATCAATGTGTTTCCCGTTCCCGACGGCGACACGGGGAAGAACTTGGCTCAAACCATGCGGGCGATCATCCACGGCGTCAACAGCGCGCACGGGGCTGTCGCCGACGTCAGTTCTCGACTGGCGGATGCTGCACTCCGCGGAGCGCGGGGAAACTCCGGCGTCATCATGGCGCAGTATCTGCGAGGATTCAGTGACGCGACCAAAGGGAAACTGCGTGTTTCTGCTGTGAATATGGCAGCCGCGCTGCGTCATGCTGCTTCCGAAGCGAGAAGGGCGCTTGAGGATCCTCGCGAAGGCACCATCCTCACAGTTATGCAGGATGTCGCGGACGCTTTCGCGGCTCAATCCGCAAGAATCACCGACATGGTCAAGCTGTTCGAAGAGGGGATCGCCACCGCGCGACGGTCCCTTGCGGCGACAACCGGTCGGCTTGCTGTCCTGAAGCGTGCGGGAGTCGTCGACGCAGGCGCACTTGGCTTCGTCCACTTTCTCGAAGGCTGGCTGGATGCGCTGCGGGGAGGCTCTGGAGAGGTGATCGATCTTCTTCCAGAGCCGGATGCAGAAGAGATTCAGCAACAAGTTGCAGCGAACGTCGGGCGTGATTGGCGTCCGGTGTGGCAGCGCTATTGCTGTGAGGGCGTGGTCCGCTTCCGGAATCATGCTTTCGGAGGCGGCGATGACTGTGCGCGGATCAAGAAGGCCCTTGCCGAGCTTGGCGATTCCGTGGTTGTGGCGACGGGGCAAGATGTGGTTCATGTCCATACCCATACAAACATGCCGGCGTATGTCTTCGAGCTGTTGACCACCATGGGCGCGCGTATCGTTTCCTCCAAAGTGGAAGACATGCTGCTCCAAGTGGGGGTGAATGTCGCCGAGGAAGACCGAGTGGCCATTGGCATTGTGACGGACACGGTTTGCGATTTGCCGACACGCTGGCTTGTCGCGAACGATGTGTTGCCGGTGGCGATGAAGGTGTCGCTTGCTGATCGGGAAATGCTCGATGGGGTCGATACCACGGCGACTTCCTTACTTGATGCGCTGGAACGCGATCCGGAGACACCGCCTGCTGCAACATCACAGCCGTCGCCCGGGCAGTTCCTCGAGGTCTACCGGCACCTTGCGGCGGGCTGTCGTTCGATCATCTCCGTGCACCTTTCTCAACGGGTTTCGGGCACGGTGCAAAATGCAATGTGGGCGGCAGCTCACGTTGAACGGGAGAGCGGAGTTCCGATCCATGTCGTGGACACGGGGACAGCTTCTGCGGGCGAAGGCCTGGTCTTGCTCGCGATTCGGCAAGCCGCAGAAGCGGGGCTGTCCGCCGCCGATTGTGCGCGAGTGGGGCGGGATGTGGCCCGTCACGTTCGGCTGCAGGTGTACGTACCATCCGTCCTGTCGTTTGTACGGGGCGGTAGACTCTCACCTCGTGCCGGCGGACTGCTTGAACGCCTCAAGATGACGCCGATCCTTACGGTAAGGAAGGGAAAGATGACTCTGGGCGGGATGATCGTCCGCCGCAGGAAGCGGGAGACCGTCGTTCTCAGGAATGCGTTGCGGTGGGGGCGAAACATGTGCCGGCCCATCTTCGCCTTGGCCCATGCGGGGGCGGCTGATCTTGCTAGGCAGTATGGCGATGCGATCAAGCGGCAGTTCGTCGGGGCTCCGGTGTACGTTTCTCAGGCCGCCGCCGCGCTCTCCTCGCACTCGGGAAGTGGAGGGATCGTCGTCGCCGCCGTTGACGGAGCCGTCATCGACCGAGCGATTGAGGCCGTCAGCCAGGAGAGCGCGTAGAATGGGAATTGCCGTTCTGGCAGTCATCTCGTATCTCACGGGTTCGTTTCCCACCGCCGTGATCGTCGGCCGATGGATGCGTTCGATCGACATTCGCGAACATGGAAGCTGCAACGCCGGGGCCACAAACACGTGGCGCGTTCTTGGATGGCGTGCCGGTGTTTCTGTACTGGTGGTTGATTTCGGCAAAGGCGTTCTTGCGACGCTCGTTGTACCGCTGATTCCGATGGCGGTGGGTGGCGTTGCTCCGCAGATGATCGCGATGATCTGCGGGCTTGCCGCAGTGTTCGGGCACGTGTTTCCGATCTACGCCGGATTCCGCGGGGGGAAGGGCATCGCAACCGGCGCGGGCATGCTTGTCGGGATCGCTCCGATCCCTACGGGGATTGCTCTTTGCATCTTTCTCCTGTTGATTTCGGTGTTCGGCAAGGTTTCGCTGGGGTCGGTGGCCGCCGCAGTGAGCGTGCCGGTTAGCATGGGGGTGCTCGATGCATGGACAAGGCTCTCGTATCACCCGATGCTGATCGGTTTGGCGTCCGTTCTGTCGTGTTTCGTGCTCTACACTCATCGCGGCAACTTGAGACGCCTTGTCCGTGGGGAAGAGAGGACGTTCGAACGCCTGCGGATCTGGAGGCGACTCTTCCGCAACTAGCTCTCTCTCTTGCGTCGGAGGAGTCCCTCGGCTCAAAGCGACAACGTGGTTTGCGCGTGGGATACGCGCAAGTTCTGCTGGATGGGGCAAACGTGCGAGGATACAATCAGAAAATGCATTCGCGATCGCGATTGCGGGCACGATGATGGAATGGTGAAAGCATGCAGTCAGACAAACAAAGGGACTTACGAAACAGGAATCTGCGGAACATCGCACTGATCGCGTTCATTGTCATCATTGCATTGATCGCACTTCAGTCCTGGTTCGGTGCCTCCAATGCGCTCGACGAAATCGACTACACGCAATTCCGCGCCTTGGTGGAAGACGGCCAGGTCAGCGAGATCGTGATCGGTGACGGCTTGGGCGTGCTCACGTTTATCGATGGAACTCGGGCCCAGGTGCAGCTTCCGCCGGATGAGTCTGCGTATGTTCCTTGGCTGGAGCAAAGTACAAGCGCCAACGGCGTTCCGGTTTCGGTGCGTTTCGAAGCCCCCGCACAAGAAAGCTGGTTGCCATCGGCGCTGATGATGCTGGTGCCGATTCTGTTGGTTGTCGCACTTCTTGTGTACTTCATGCGGAGGACGCAAGGGACTGGTGCGATGACGTTCGGGCAGTCCAAGGCGCGGCTTGTACGCACGGATTCCGCGCAGGTTACATTCAACGAAGTGGCCGGAATCGATGAGGTGAAAGAAGAAGTCGAGGAAGTCGTCGAGTACCTCAAGGATCCCAAGCGGTTCTCGCGATTGGGAGCCGAGATCCCGAAGGGAATCCTGCTTGTGGGATCTCCTGGAACGGGAAAGACGCTCCTCGCCAAGGCCATTTCCGGAGAGGCGCACGTGCCTTTCTTCTCGATCAGCGGATCGGATTTTGTCGAGATGTTTGTTGGGGTTGGGGCATCGCGCGTTCGAGACATGTTCCAGAAGGCAAAGGCAAGTTCTCCATGCATCATCTTCATTGATGAGATCGATGCTGTGGGGCGCAAGCGCGGCGCCGGGCTCGGCGGGGGGCATGATGAGCGCGAGCAGACCCTGAACCAGCTGCTCTCCGAGATGGATGGCTTCGAGACCAACAAAGGTGTCATTGTCCTCGCGGCGACCAATCGACCGGACGTCCTCGATCCGGCGTTGTTGCGCCCAGGGAGATTTGACCGCCGTATCGCCATTCCCGCGCCGGCAGTCAAGGAGCGGCGCGAGATCCTTGAGGTCCATATTCGAAACAAGAAAGTAGCCGAGGACTTGGATCTCGACTTGCTTGCACAGCGCACGAGGGGGTTCGTTGGGGCCGATCTCCGCAATCTCTGCAACGAAGCCGCACTTCTTGCCGCACGGCGCAACAAGGAGCAGGTCGAGACCGAAGATTTCGAAGAAGCGGCGGATCGCATCGAGCTTGGACTGAAACGCAAGAAGATGGTTCTCGGTGAGGATGAGCGCAAGCGCGTCGCGTACCATGAATGTGGGCATGCTCTGCTGATGAGACTTCTGGAAAAGGAAATGCCTGTCCACAAGATCTCGATTATCCCGCGAACTCATGGGTCGCTTGGAGCGACGCAGTGGGCGGAGCGATTCGAGAAGTACATCCGCACCAAGAGCGAGTACGAAAACGTTCTTGTGACCACGTTGGGCGGAAGAGCTGCGGAAGAGGTCGTTTTCGGCGAACTCTCGACGGGGGCGTATGAGGACATCCGCAATGCGACGCAATGGGCAAAGCGGATGGTCGTTGAGTACGGCATGAGTGAGAAACTTGGTCCGATCAGCCTTGCCCGCGAACGGATGGACGTGTTCCTTGGCGAAGAAATCGTCCGCAGCGATGAGCATTCCGAAGAACTGGCGGCCCTTGTAGACAGCGAGATCCGGGCGCTGCTCGTCGGATCGTACAATCGAGCCAAGGAGCTTCTGCAGAAGCACCGGAACGTTCTTGATCGAATCGCGGAAGAGCTTCTGGAGAGGGAAGTCCTCACGGGGAGCGAGATCGAGGCGCTATACACCGAGATCCTTCCCGAACCGGCCGTGTGATGGATCGCGAAGGAACGCGGCTTGCGGTTCTTGGCTCCACTGGCTCGATCGGCACGCAGACGCTCGACGTTGTTCTGCGACTTCGCGATGCGGGCTATGACATCGAAGTCGTAGCACTGGCTGCGGGGCGGAACTCGAAGCGTCTTCTGGAACAGATCACCGTCTTCCGGCCACGTGTGGTCTCCGTAGCTGATGAGCAGACAGCGGATCTGATCCGCAGCACCGTCACTGCTTGTGAGGTTGTGTTCGGAGAGGGCGGCCTGCGCAAGATTGTGGAGCGCGATGACATCGACATGGTTCTCAACGCATTGGTTGGGGCAATCGGACTCCTTCCGACCCTGCAGGCTCTGCGCAGCGGACACCGCGTTGCCCTTGCCAACAAAGAGAGCCTTGTCATCGGAGGAGACTGGGTTCGGGCCGAACTTGGGAGCGAAACGGATCGCCTACTCCCGGTTGACAGCGAGCACAACGCGGTGTGGCAATGCATGCGCGCCGGCACGGCCGATGAAGTCAGACGCATCGTTCTGACTGCTTCAGGTGGGTCGCTCCGGGACACTCCCCTTGAAGAGCTCGTAGGTGTTACTCCGGAACGTGCGCTTGCCCATCCGAACTGGGACATGGGCCGGCGAATCACCATGGATTCTGCGACGATGGTGAACAAGGGGTTCGAGGTGGTCGAAGCGCATCATCTCTTCAACCTGCCCTACGATCGTATTGACGTGTTGCTTCATCCGTCGTCCACCATACATGCGATGGTGGAGTATGTAGACGGATCGTGGATCGCCGAGATGGCCAGCGCGGACATGAGGTTGCCGATTCAATATGCCCTCACGCATCCGCATCGAGTGGATTCAGGCCTGAGCCGGCTTTCGATGGAGAACCTCGACAAATTGCGGCTTCAACCGGTTGATGAGGCGAGGTATCCAGCCTACGCCTTGGTGCTCAGGGCGGCGAAGCTTGGCGGGACCGCGCTTGCTGCGGTCAACGCGGCGGATGAGGTTCTTGTGCAGCAGTTTCTCGCGCGGGTGATCGGATTTCCGGACATCAGCCGCGGCTTGGAGTTTGTCGTTGAGAAGTGGCTTTGCTTGCCCAGAGAGCAGAAGTTCCCTCCAATCACAACCTGTGTCGCCCCGCTGATTGAAGTCGATCAATGGGCTCGATCTTTGATCCTTGACTGGACAGCCTCCCAAGCGGATGCTTGATCGACAGCCGCGAGTCATGATGGGATCGGCGGGCGAGGAGGCCGAAATGGTTGTGCCCAGGGAGAAGGTCGTTTCAGCGCTTGAGACGGTTGTGGATCCCGAAATGGGGATCAATATCGTGGACCTTGGGTTGATCTACGAAATCACGAGCGAAGAAGGACAGATCACGGTTGAAATGACGCTGACCACGCCTCGCTGTCCGCTGGCCGGAATGATCGCAGCGGAAGCGGAACAGGCCGTACGCACGATAGCGGGGCGTGAGGATCGCGTGGAGGTCGTCGTTGTCTGGGACCCTCCGTGGACTCCCGATCGGATGTCGGACGAAGCGCGTCGTCAGTTCGGGTAGCACCCCTCCGCCATGACAGGGTTGGGCGGCGGGAAACGTGCTATGCCGAGCGATCTGCTTCCGGGATCTTCAGAGACCTGAACAAGCCAAGCAGAAACGCCGCGAGGGCGTAGGCGGCAGCCCCCAGGAGGATGCTGAACAGGACTTTGATGTCTTCGCTCAGCGGCATCCGGATCGCCTGGAACGCGTAGAGCGCTCCGATCATCACCGCCGTTGCGGCCCCGATTCGCATGGAGTCCTCGGCAAACCGGCGAAGCGGACGAAACGATGTGCGGAGGAAAAACGCGAGCACCGCCGCCTGCGTCCAACCGGCAAGCGCGGTTGCCAAAGCCAATCCTTGTACGCCGAAGGAACCGACAAGCAGAAGGTCGAGCGCGATGTTGACGGCGACGGCAGCGGTGGAGGCAATCAACGGAAGAGCCGATTGCTGCTTCGCGTAGCAGGTTCGCGTCAACAGATACACCCATCCGTAGGGAAGGATTCCCACGGCATAAAGACGGAGCACGGATGCTGTTTGAGCCGTATCCGATGCAAGGAACGCCCCATGCTCGAACAGGAGGCCGATGATCGGCGGAGCGAGGAGGACCAAACCGGTTGTGGCGGGGAGAAGCAGTGCGAGACTCGTGCTGAAACCGTTGCGGAAAAGCGATCTGAACCGGGAGTCATCCTCGAGCGTTCGAGCGGCCGAAAGCCTAGGAAACAAAGCGCTTGCTACGCTGACTGCGACCACACCGAGAGGCAACTGGAACAGCCGCATTGCGTACTGAAGAGACGAGATGCTTCCTGCGGCCAAATGGGAGGCAAGTTTGTTGTCAACGAGCATGTTCAGCTGGGCGACGAGCAGAGCCGCCGCCGCCGGCACCATAAGCCGCATCAATCGATGGATCTGGGGATGAAGCGGCCAGAAACTTGGCCGGAACTTGTACCCGGTAAGGCGAGCGGCGGGCAGCTCCACGAGAAGCTGCCCGATGGCCCCCAACAGTCCACCCAAAGCAAGACCGTACACCGGCTGACCCGGGAACCATCGCCATAGGAAGACCGCTCCGAGAATCATTCCGACGTTGAACATGATCGGCGCGAGCGAGGCTACGGCGAATCGCTGATGCGCATGCAGCAATGCCGAGAACACCGAGGCAATTCCGACAAAAGCTATGAATGGGAAGAGCATTTGCGTCATGCGAATGGCGATCCCCAGAGTCTGAGGATCAAAGCCGCTTGCGAGGAAGGGGACGTAGTAGGGGGCGAGGAACACGCCGGTGAGGACAAGAACGGGAAACAAGACAAGCAACCACGAGAGAACCGATGAAATGAAGCCATTCTCGTCTTGTCGCTGCAGCCGGGCTTCCGTATAGAGAGGGACGAGCGATGCGGACAACGCCCCTTCCGCCAACAGCTGGCGCAACATGTGGGGGACAAAGAAGGCGACGATGAATGCATCATAGGCAGCCGTTGCTCCGAACTGGCTCGCGATCGTCGCGTCTCGGAAAAGCCCGAAGATCCGTGAGACGGCTGTTGCCGCCGCCATGAGCAGCACATCTCTGGTGAGACGCCTCATGGAGTCCTTGGGATCACGGTGAGGCGTATCTCGCCCGGCGTCGGTTCAACAAGGGGGATGTTCTGTTCGTCGCTGCGGACGATGAGTGATCCGTTCGCGAACAGAACTGCGTTGCACAACTGGAATGGCAATTGAGACAGCGTTGAGATCAGCCCTACGACCGACCGTGAATCGCTTGGCGCATGGACGGACAAGATGCCCAGTCCCCCGGTCCAGTCGTCGGCGATCACGGTAGCCCACGCCCAGCTGTCATCCTGAACATCGGTGCTGTCGAGAATCGGAATGCCTTCGTGGAACAGCAAGGTACCGCCTCCGGCGACACTCTGAAACGTTCTGGCTGCGGGCACCGAGGTTTCCACACGGACGGAAGCACCGACGTGAAGGGGTGAGAGAAGGTCTCTCGCTGTGCCTGAGGCGACCGCAGTCACGAGAGATGGGTCGTGATGCGGATAGCGCGAATCGACGGCGGAGGTGACATACCCGTTGCGAATGGTTACGACGCGGAGAGGCTCTGGCGACTCCGAGAGAGCTCCGGTGTAGCCGGCCTGCAGGATGACCAGTTCGTCCTTTCCTGCCGCGCGGTTTGTCGCTGTTGCCGCCAGGGAGAAGTCCCCGGACGAAAGGATCGTCACGGGGGGAAGTTCCGCGAATTCCAACCGTCCGAACAAGTCGATGCAGAGGGAACCACTTGTCCCGCACGCCGAAGGGATGATCGAGCCGTTGATCAATGCAAACCCTGCGGGCATCTGGTTTGTCGTGTCAATAGGCGTGGCGGAAGCGGAAACGATCCAATCGAGCCCAGTTGCTGCCTCATCGGATGGAACGGGCATGGATGGGGCGTCGTCAAGAACAAGCTGGTAGGCATTGCGCCATTCGCGAATCCAGACTCCCGCGACCATAGCCGTTCCCGCGCCACATGGAATGTGCCACACATAGAGACTTGCGCTTTCGCCGAGCGGGAGGCTTGCTTGTTGAATCTGCCGTTCTCCGAATTGGAGCCGGACGGAGAATAGGCCCGAAGCTTCTTGTGACTCGACGGCAACGAGCAGGGATTGAGTCAGACGTATCAGCACATCGATGCTCGACGATGAGGTCGGTACGGCGCGAACTGAGACGACGTGATTTGCCGCAAGCGTGCGCGCTTCGAAAGCGCTCGATATCGTACACAAGGGGATCCGCAGCCGGAGCGTCACATCGTCCGACCAGTCAACGGCCATTGGCGCGTACGACGAGAATCGAAGCAGAAGCTCGTCGCAGTCATCGCCCTGCTGGATCAAGCGAAGCTCGGGAGCCGCGACTTCGATGAACACAGATCCAGCAACGACGTGGATCTTCCCGCCGACCGCGTCAGAGAGTGCTCGTGGCCGAATGTAGACGATGCCATCATGAATCAGCAGTGCTTCGGCAGCGATCTCGACCAGTCCCGTTGCCGTGCGCAAACACGCGGAGTTCTCCGTGGGCCGGCCGAGCGCCGTTGCTCCCACCGCCGCCGATGCTTCGAAAAGCGGCAAGAAAACCCCCGCCTCTGTATTCAGAAGCGGGTCACTCAGATTCACGATGGAGTCATTGACAGTCAGAGTCTGACCGTACATGGAGACGGCAGAGAACACTCCGATCAGCAGGCATGCCATCACCCCCCAGAGTATCATCTGCCTGCGCAGCATCTCGGACTACTCCTCCTTGACTCCCTCCTCATCCACACGAACGCGCACCTCGACGGTGATATCCTTGTAGAGACTGATCGTCACCGCATGGGGACCGAGTGTCTCGATCGGCTGCTCGGAGCGGATCCTTGAAACCTCCACAGTGCGACCTGTCTCTTCCACAATCTTGGCCGCGATATCTTCTGCGCGCACAGAGCCGTACAGCTTGTTGTCATCGTGTGCCTTCCGCGTAAATACGAACGTGCGATCTGCCAACAGATCACGCAATACGATGGCTTGCTCTTCGCGCTCTTGAAGCACTGCTTCATGCTCGGCTCGCTGCCGGGCGTAGCGTTCGATGTTGTGCTCGGTCGGGTTGACGGCCAAACGCTTCGGGAACAAGTAGTTCCTTGCATAGCCATCTGCAACCTCGACAACCTGTCCGACATACCCAAGTGACTCGACAACTTCCGTAAGGAGTACCTTGGCGATGATCATCACCTCTTCTTCTCACTTAAGACGACGAATTGTACGTGGCAAGACAGATGGGGTCAAACTCCGGTTGCCTTGTAGGTCTATGGTATACTGCCTCGACATGGTGAACCTGGATCGATGGATGGAATCGCGCGACCGGGTGCTCGTCATGGGGATCCTGAACGTCACGCCCGATTCGTTCTTCGATGGAGGCTGTTGGCTGACCCCGGAGAAGGCGCTTCGGCGTGCCGAGCAGATGGTTGACGAAGGCGCCGACATTCTGGATATCGGCGGCGAGTCGACAAGGCCGGGAGCGAAGCCGATTGACCCCGAAGAAGAGCTGGAGCGAATCCTGCCCGTGGTTGAGCGCATCGATCGATCGATACCGTGTCTGATCTCGATCGACACCATGCATGCGCGCGTTGCGCAGGAAGCACTGCAGGCCGGTGCCGTGATGGTCAACGACGTGAGTGCGATGCGCGCCGACCCGCGGATGGCGGATGTCTGTGCTGAAGGCGGTGCGTACGTCATCCTGATGCACATGCAGGGAATGCCGCGGACCATGCAGGTGTCTCCTGCGTATGAGGATGTGGTGGATGACGTGCACGCGTTTCTTGCGAAGCGCTGTCACGAAGCCATGGCGGCGGGTGTCTCGCGGCGGAAGCTGATTGTGGACCCGGGAATCGGATTCGGGAAGAAGCTCGAGCACAATCTGGATCTTATCAACAGGCTGCGCGAGCTTCGTGATCTGGGAGCGCCGATCCTTGTCGGTGTGTCGCGGAAGTCGTTTCTCGGGAGACTTCTTGATCTGCCCGTGGAAGACCGTCTTGAAGGAACGATCGCTGCGAATGCCGTGGCGATTGCACGTGGCGCGGACATCATCCGTGTTCATGACGTAAAGGAAGGAAGGAGGACCGCCGATGTCGCGTGGTGGTTCCGCTGAGCTGCTCTTCGATGTGAGTTCGCTGATCGAGTCGCCGGAAGTGCCGCAACAGTTCGCATTGGAGCTTGCTGCGGAGGCGGCAAGCGATCCGGAAGGGAACCTTCGGTTTGTCACGCCGCTGTGTGTATTCGGCGAGGCTGTCGTTCGGCTGGGTTCGGTGTTCATTCGTGCCGAGATTCGCGGCCGGATTTCCATCCCATGCCGCCGGTGCCTGGAGCCGATGGAACGAGAGATCGAAACGAATCTGGAGATGGACGTGAAGATCGGCGATCAGGAGCAGGTCGTCGACCTGTTTCCGGACGTGATGGCGACTGCCATTGCCGGGATCAGCCCGAATGTTCTCTGTCGCGAGGATTGTCGTGGGCTTTGCCCGGCGTGCGGTGTGAATCTGAACGACGATCCCGACCATCGATGCGAACGGGCGGAGGATCACCCGCGCCGATTGGGGGATCTTCTGCAATGACCCGAAGTGTCGTTGCATTGGGTCTCGACCCCGGACTGGCGACGACCGGCTACGGGATCGTCGTTCGCGAGGGGAGGAAGCTTCAGGTCCTTGCCGGCGGTGTGCTGACCACAGGCAAGGAGATGCTTCGCTCTGTGCGGCTGAAGATGTTGCACGACGAGGTTTGCGAGTTGGTCAAGACGTATCAGCCGGGCGGCGTGGCGATCGAAGAGGTGTTCTTTGCGACCAACAGCAAGACCGCGATGGTGACGGCCGAAACGCGGGGCGCACTCCTCACAGCGGTTTGCGGACTCCCGATCCGCGGGTACACGCCTCTTCAGGTGAAAAAGAGAATCGCCGGGTACGGCCGCGCGAACAAGGCTCAGGTGCAGGCAATGGTGAAGCAGCAGCTCGGGCTGCGGGAGCTTCCACGTCCCGATGACATGGCGGACGGGTTGGCTTTGGCACTGTGTTTTCTTCGCGATGACGACCTGCTCCGAGGAGGGGTGCGGAACGATGCCTGTCAGCTATGAGGATCTGTTTGGATGGCCGGCAACCGGCATTGAATCGCGGCTCTTGGTGATTGACGGTCATGCGATGGCCTATCGCGCCTATTTCGCGATCCGGGAGCTACGGACGCACGATCGGCTCCCCGTCAACGGTGTGTTCGGTTTCTGGAAGTTTCTTTCGAAGGCGCTTCGAACCTATCCATCGAGTCACGTTTCCGTGGCATTCGACGCCGGAGGAAGAACCTTCCGGCACAGACTCTATGATGCCTACAAAGCAACGCGATCACCGATGCCCGAAGATCTTGCCGTGCAACTGCCAATCATACATCAGCTTCTGGAGGTGCTGGGGGTTCCGATCTGGGAATGTGAGGGCATCGAGGCCGATGATCTTGTGGCGACGATCGTTTCCCGCGCCGAGTCCCGGGGAATACGGTCCTTGATCGTCTCTTCCGACAAGGATCTTGCCCAACTTGTCAATGAGGAGGTTCGGTTGCTTCGCCCTCTCGGACGCGGGGGAGAGGGGTTCGAGGAGTGCGACCCGCAGTCCGTAAGAGATCGCTACGGCGTCCTTCCTGAAAGAATCGTCGATTGGCTTTCCCTTGTCGGCGACAGCTCGGACAACATTCCCGGCGTGCCCGGCATCGGTGAGAAGACGGCAGTGAAGCTCCTGCAGCAGTTCGGGTCGCTCGATGCTCTGCTGGAAAAATCCGAGGAGATCCGCAACGCGCGGATCCGGAACGCGCTGGAGGAGCATCGCGAGACATTGAAGCTTGCCCGGCGCCTCGTGACGCTGGATCGAGATGTCTACGATCCGTTGAGGCTTGAGCAATGTCGCCCAACGGGGATCGATGATGTCGGGCTGATCAAGCTTCTTGACCGGTTGGAGTTCCGCAGCGTGATCGATGACCTCGGATTGAGGCGGCCAGCGCCCGAACAGACGATCGACGTGCAGCGGGAAGAGATCGACTACCGCACGGTGCTCACGATCGAGCAACTGGATGATGTCTTCTGCGAGGCATCCCATTCCGACGTGTTGTCCGTGGACTTGGAGACGACCAGCCGCGATGCCATGAAGGCGGAGATTGTCGGCGTCTCCATCTCCTGGAAGCCATGCACGGCGGCCTACATCCCCGTGGGCCACCGAGGGCTGGAAGCGCCGGCGCAGCTACCGCTCCCCATCGTTCTTGCCGCTCTGACCAAAGCGCTACGGCGACCGGGAATTGACGTGATCGGCCAGAATCTGAAGTACGATCTGATGGTGCTTCATCGTGCAGGGATCGAGATGCCGCCGGTGGGGTTCGACGCAATGATTGCGTCCCACCTCACGCGGCCGGAGCAGCGGCAGCACAATTTGAGCCGGATTGCTCTTGATGTGCTCAACTACCGGATGGTGAGTTTCGAAGACGTGGCGGGCAAAGACGGCGAGTTCGCCGCCGTACCCGTAGAACAAGCGATGATGTACGCTTGCGAGGATGCGGATGTCGTAAGCCGGGTCAGAGCTCCGCTGCTCGAGAGGCTCGAAGCGATGGGCCTTTCGCCTCTATTTCGAGATGTTGAATTGCCATTGGTGCGCGTGCTTGCGCGCATGGAACTGCGCGGCATTCGCGTTGACTCCGAGGAGCTTGATCAACAACGTCTGGCGCTACGAGAAGAGCTGGAGATCATCGAAGCCGATCTGGCAGAAATTGCCGGGCACCCGTTCAACCCAGCTTCGACAAAGCAGGTGGCAGAAGTCCTCTTCGATGAATTGGGATTGCCGATTCTAGAACGGACGAAGACCGGACCTTCCACGAGCGCACAGGTGCTCGCCGAGCTGGCCGTACAGCATCCTCTACCCGGGAAGCTGATGGAGTACCGGGAACTGCGAAAGCTTCTGACGACCTACATCGAGAAGCTCCCTCTCTGTATCAACGCCAAGACAGGGCGCGTCCATACATCCTTCCACCAGACATCCACGGCAACAGGGCGCCTTTCGTCGTCCGATCCAAACCTCCAGAACATCCCGGTGAGAACGCCCGTGGGCGAGAGAATCAGGCGGGCATTCGTCGCCGAGCCAGGATTCAGGCTTGTCGGGGCCGACTACTCCCAGATCGAACTGCGTCTTCTCGCGCATCTGTCGGAGGACAAGCGACTGATCGATGCCTTCATGTCCGGAGAAGACCTCCACCGTCTGACGGCGGCTCATGTCTTCGGGATGGCACCGGAACGGGTGACGGACAAACTGCGCTCCGCGGCCAAGCGGATCAACTTCGGGATCATCTACGGGATCAGTCCGTTTGGTTTGGCGAGGCAGTTGGGCACATCCAATGCCGAGGCGAAGACGTTCATCGATCGTTTCGACATCGCCTATCCGCGCGCCAAGGAATTCATGAGCGAACTTGTGGAGAGGGCAACCCGGACTGGATACGCGGAGACGATCCTGGGGCGCCGGCGCCCTCTTCCCGATCTTGGATCGCGCAACGTCGCTGCGCGCAACTACGACCGGCGGAATGCGATCAATACCCCGATTCAAGGAAGCGCCGCCGATTTGATTAAGTTGGCGATGCTGCGCCTGGATACCCTTGCGGGGCGGGGGGGCCTCCCCGCAGAAATGCTCCTTCAGATCCATGATGAACTTGTGTTTGAAGTCGCCGATTCAGATGTCGATCGCGTCACGCCGACGATTCGCCGCGAGATGGAGTCGGTGATGGCGTTGAAGGTTCCGCTGGAGGTCACCATTGCCAGTGGGCCGAACTGGAGCAGCCTGTAAGGAGCAGTTCCATTCGCGAAACTTCGTTCGGCGCTATGTGTACATTCGCTGGAGTCTCTGGATCCTGATCCGGAGAGGAGGCAAGCATTGCAGCATCGATGGATGCAGCTGATCGTTCTGCTGGTCGCTCTTGGAGCCTCCGTTGCCGCGCTGGGTGCGCCTGATTTGGTCATCGAAGATCTCAGCATCGAGCCGGAACACCCCGTCTCCGGCGATGTCGTCGTCGTGGCTGTGCGCGTAATGAACGTCGGCGAGGACGCCACGTCGTTTCCGTTTCATGTCTCGGCCAACGTCGATGGAGATCCGTTGTTGTCGGCGATCGTTCCGGGCGGACTGGGAGTCGATGAGGGCGTCTGGGTAGAGATGGAATGGATCGCCAGCGTGGGGATCCACATGTTGACGGTCATTGCCGATGAGCCGTTCGATCGGATTGACGAAACCCGCGAGACGAACAACTCGGAAGTCGCGACATTGCTTGTTCAGCTGGGGCCTGATGAGTCTTCGCTGCGAGATCTTCGGATTGCCGTCGCTCCGTTCCAGGATTCGAGCGGATCGGGCTTCGTCAACATCACTGAAGGCGTGGCGACGGCTGTGGCTTCCCGCCTTGAGGAAATCGGATTCCGTGTTGTTAGGCCTGAAGAAGTGCAGCGTGTGCTCCAGGAGAGGGGGCTTGATGCGCTTTCGCTTCCGGGGTTGGCCACGGCGTCTTTGTTGCTTGGAGCAGATCTGCTGGTGCTCGGTGATGTCCGCCAGTTCTCCCTCTCGCAAAGGGCCTTCAGCCTCGGGGTGCTCAGCTTGAGCAGTGCTTCCGCGGAAATCGGAATCGAGGCGCGCATCTACTCAGTGGAAGATCAAGCGATTCTTGCTTCCGTTGAGGCCTGGCAGCAAGAGGACGGCGACACAGGATTCTCGATCGATCTCGGGTGGCTCCTTGACTGGCTTCGGTCCACAGACAATGTCTGCGGTGGCGGGCTCCGAACCGACCGTGAGGAATACGCCTGGGGACAGCCGGTGCGGATCGGATTCTCGAATCCCGGACCGGGGGCGTGGCTGGACGTGGAGATCACGTCATCGATCGGCGAATTTGTCAGTTGGCGAGGGTCGGAGTATATCGGGGCCGGTGAGTGTGGAGAGTGGGAGTGGGATCAACACGGATTGAATGGCGAATCCGTTGTACCGGGCGTCTACAGCGTCCGGCTTCGTCGAGATGGAACGATTCTCGATGAGGTCCGGTTCATCATTCAGTCAGACGGGCTCTCGTTCTCCATTTCCGAAGAGTTGACGATAGGAACCGAAGCGTTCCGCAATACTCTCATGGGAAGGGCATTCAGCCGCGGGCTCAATGATCTGAGCGCCGGACTGACCGAGTCCATCAAGATGGCGGCGGAAGATGTCGATCGGATTGCTGCGACGGCCTTCAGAGCTGAAGCAAGTGCGTCTTCCGTTTCACGTGAGTTTTCCGGAACCGGAATGGTTCTGCAGCAAGGCCGCGTGGCCCAGCTGCTCCCCGGGGGAGAGATCGCAATCAACATCGGGGCAAACCGTGGTGTGGGCGTGGGCGACGTGTTTGAGGTTCTCGAAGCCTCCAATCTGATCATCGACCCGGCGACCGGAGATGTCCTCGCGTTTGACGAGGTTGATGTCAAAGGGGAGATCGTCATCTATGATGTGCGCTATCTGGCTTCATACGCACAGTCTCTGTCTTCATTCGACATCGGTATCGAGATCGGGGATGTCGTGCGGCGTCTAGGACAGTAGCAGAAGCGGTTCGCCTGGGCGCGTCGAGATGGTACACTTCGTGCCATGAAGCAAACAATCGCTGGCGTGGTTGCTTTCCTTGTCGTTCTTGCAGCGCTGGGCCCGGTCCTGACCGCCGCTTCCGTGATCAATGAAGTGGGGCTCAGTTTCTCTGTTTCGCCGTCCCGTACTCCGGTGCTTCTGGGAATCGAGATTGGCATCTCCAGCAAGATCGGCTGGACGCAGTTCTCCCTGATGCTGTCTCCTTCGGGAGGGATGATCTTGCACGGTGCGTTCTTGCTGCCGCTCGGGACAGACGGTTCCACGGGGACGACGCATCTGGCGTTTGCCGTAGCGCTGTTTCAGGAGGCCGCCGTTGCCGACAGCGGGGGCGGGCCGGATCTGTGTTTCGGCGCGGGACTCAGCCAGCGATACGGAAGCGACAGCGGATGGATGTTTGCGGCGGGGGTCGAGTTCCTCTACCCGGCATTGCTGACGATGCCGCTGTTCCTGGTCCAAGGCGGATGGAGGATCGTTTGACAAGACTGTTTGGAACCGATGGAGTCCGAGGTGTGGCCAACGTCGACCTCACACCGGAACTGGTGGTGCGTCTCGCACAGGCGGCGGCGGCGGCGATCTCGCATCCGGCGAACAAGGTTGTGGTCGGCCGCGACACCCGCGTGAGCGGCCCGCTGCTTGAGATGGCGCTTGCGGTCGGATTTGCTTCGTGCGGGATCGACGTTCTTCTTGCCGGCGTAGTGCCGACTCCGGCCATTTCCTTTCTGATCAAGGATGAGGTCGCCGACTACGGCGCCGTGATCTCCGCGTCTCACAACCCCCCGGAGGACAACGGAATCAAGCTGTTCTCGGGGGACGGGATGAAGCTGCCTCTTGATCTGGAGGAAGAGATCGAGCGCGCGATGGCGGGTGAACCGATGCGGAGTGGCGTCATCGGAACGATCTCTCAGGTCGAAGCTGCCGCCGAGCGCTATGCAGCGTTTCTCGTCGGAGCCATCGAAATTGACGATATCGACCTTGGCGGAACCTCCATCGTGGTCGATTGCGCGTTTGGGGCGACAAGCGCCATCGCGCCACGCGTCTTCCGTCACCTCAAAGCGACCGTGATCGAACTGAACACAGAGCCCGTCGGCGAGAGAATCAACCAGGCTTGCGGTACATCGGATCTTGGCCCGTTGCAGGCCGCCGTGGCCGAACACCGCGCCGATCTGGGCATTGCGTTCGACGGTGACGGCGATCGCGTCCTCCTTGTGGCGGAGGACGGAACGATCATCGATGGGGACACGATTCTCGGGATTGCTGCGTGCTACTACGCGGAGCACCAACGGCTCTTCCCGAAGGTTGTCGTCACGACGATCATGAGCAATCAAGGCCTGGAAAGAACGCTGGAGAAGTGCGGTGTACGGCTTCTGCGTACCGACGTCGGCGATCGAAATGTCGCCTGGGAGATGCGACGTTTGGGAGCGAAGATCGGTGGTGAGCAATCCGGCCACATTATCTTCGGGGATCATGCGCTGACCGGCGATGGGATTCTCACCGCGGTCAAGATGCTGGAAATCGCGCACGACCTCGGAGAGCCGTTGGGACACCTTGCCGCCCGTATCGAGCGGCATCCTCAGGCCAAGGGCAATCTGACCGTGGGCAACCCGCGTGCGTTTGTCGCCCGGTGTGCCGTTCGTACCGTAATCGAAGACGAAGCGGCGCAATTGGGAGATGCTGGACGACTGCTGGTGCGCCCATCGGGGACTCAGCCGCGGGTTAGGATCCTCGTGGAAGCGAATCAGACCGACGTTGCCGAGGCGACGCTTTCAAGACTAAAGGAAAAGCTTGAAGCGCTCGTCACGAATCCATTTGAGTGAAGCTGCCGTCGCCGACAGGCAAAGCGGCATGAAGGACACGCTTCCGTTTCAGGTCTCTTCCGCAGCGTCTGGTTGCCCCCCCCCCGAGCCGGATGGCCCTCGCGAAGCCTAATCTCCGAATTCGTGGCGCAGAATCGGTTCGCGGGCGGCACGCGTCTGATCAAGTCGGCGGACCGGCGTGGAAGTTGGCGCCTCGCGAAGTCGCTCCGGGTGCTCTCGAGCCTCATCGGCGATGGCCAACATCGCGTCAGCGAACGCGTCGAGGGATTGTTTGGTCTCGGTTTCCGTCGGCTCGATCATCAACGCCTCGTGGACGATCAATGGGAAGTACACGGTCGGCGGGTGGAACCCGAAGTCGATCAACCGCTTGGCGATATCGGTTGTCGACACCCCTTCGGCGAGACCTTCACTGGAGAGCACGAATTCATGCTTGCAGAGTCGGTCGTGGGGTAGCTTGTACGTCCCTTTCAGCAGATGCTGAAGGTAGTTGGCATGCAGGCACGCATGAGCGCTGACTTCCGCCAATCCGAGATCGCCGAGACGAAGGACATAAGCGAACGCCTTCAGAACGACGCCTACGTTGCCGAAGTAGGGGTGAACGCTTCCGATCGACTGATCCGCTTCCCAATCCAGAACGTACCGCTGGCTGTCGAACCGGATGCGGGGAACCGGGAGGAAGGGTACGAGATGTTCGGCAACGGCTACGGGACCCGATCCCGGGCCTCCACCACCGTG
>RXOA01000101.1 GCA_003979035.1 Candidatus Bipolaricaulota bacterium | reverse complement strand
GATCTCAGCCGCAGCGGTTGCGATGAGGAGGGCGCGCTCGCGGCGGCGCCGCGAGGGACCCCGGCGGGCCGGGACGGGGGGGCGGCCGGCATTGAGTCGCCCTCCGTCATCGACGTCTCGCGTCCGCTGAATGTGAGCGGCACGTGGCTCGCGAGCGACTCTGCGTTCAGCCCCTCCATCAGCGCGTCCATCCGATCGATCGACACGCCGGCCTGCTTGAACTGGATCATGAAATCGCCGGTCACCGCGACAAATTCGCTGAGTACGCCAACATACGTAACGAACAGGGCAAAGTCGCCAACGCTGAACGAGCCGCTTCTCAGACTCCCGGCAGCCGCAAGAAGAATCAGTCCGGTACACAGCGTCGCCGCGTTCCAGAAGAACGAATCGAACGACTGGGTCAGCAGACGATCGCGCACGGTGGCATGCAAGCGAGCCTTGTTCAATTCGCCGATATGGCCGACCACATGGTCCTCGGCACCGGCAAGCTGCACGGTTTGGACGCCTTCCATCGCCTCGCCAATGGCTCCGGTGACTCGTTCGGTGGCTTGTCGGCTGGCCTCGCGGAAGCGCCGGATGTGTTTTCCGACGGCCCGCGCGGCAACGATTACCACAAGCAAGGGAAGCACAGTCAACAGCGTGATCTTCGAATCGATTCGCAGCATGATCACAAGCGCCACGATCGCGTAGGCAAAGAATGCCGTCTGATCGACCATCCAGCTCAGCAGATTCTCAACCACGTTCACATCGTCCCGGAACGTGTTCAACGCTTCCCCCGAGGTCCCGGGAAGGGCTTTGGCGCCCGGCTGTCTCAGAACCCCTGAGAGTAGATTGTGACGCAGCAGCGCGCTCATCGTGAATCGGTGCCGGATGTCGAGCCAGGCTCCCGTGGCAATGGACACGATCCTCACCAGCCCCAACCCCACTCCGAGAGCGATGACCGTCCAGATCGTGAATCCGGCCGCTGACGCCTCACCGGCGAGCAAATCGAAGAAGAGCTTCGCCACATAGCCGATTCCCAGCTCGAGCAGCAGGATCGCGATCCATGCCGCAATGTCCCCCACGTACAGCCCCGGGCGATACCCAATCAGCCGAACAACGACTCGGAGCGTTCTCATGCCATGACCTCCTGCAATCCGGTTCGCTTGAGATGAGAGAGGTGCGAGCGTGAGTCATCCTCCAATTGGCGGCGGTTTCCGTATTCGAGGACTTCTCCGCCTTCGAGGATCAGAATGTCGTCGGCTCGTTCGATGGTCGCCAGCCGGTGGGCGATGATGATTCCGGTGCGCCCCTGTAGAAGGCGGTCTACTGCGCGTTCGAGAAGCTTCTCGGTGACGGGATCCAGCCTGGAGGACGCCTCGTCCAGGATCACAATGCCGGGATCGGCAAGAAACGCTCGGGCAAGCGCGATCAGCTGCGCCTGTCCGGCGGAGAGTCCTCCGCCGCCGATTCCCAACTCCGTATCCAGGCCGTTCGGAAGGCCCTTCACCCACTCTTCCAGATCCAGATGACGCAGGGCATCGAGCACCTGTCGATCGCTGACACTCGGATCGAACAGGCGGACATTGTCTCGAATCGTGGCACGAAACAGCTGGACTTCCTGCGGAACCAGTCGGACTCTCCGGCGCAGGTCGGACAGCGAGACCCGTTCGACCAGCGTTCCGTTCAAGCGGATCGCGCCCTCGCCCACGTCGTACAATCGAACGACAAGCCGGGCAAACGTGCTCTTCCCGCTGCCGGTTCTTCCCAAGAGCCCCAGCTTCCTTCCCTCACAGATGCGGATCGAGACATCCTTCAACGCGTGCGATGACGGCCGAAGCTCCCCCGTGTCCGCGACGTCCGCTGGCGTGAGCGCGGCATCGACTTGTCGATCATCGCCATTCGCCTCGTACGAGAAGAGAACCCGGTCGAACTCCAATGCGAGCGCACCGGAGGAGAGTTCTTCCGTCCCCTGATCGCGAACCGCCGGATGGGTATCCAGCAGCTCGCGAATCCGCCGCATTCCCGCCTCGGCCCTCTGCAAGTCCGTGACCTGGTTGCGGATCTCGTTGATCGGCGAGAACAGCTGCTGCGTATAGTAGAACACAAGATACGCTCCCCCGATCGAAATCTCTCCCCGCCGCCACAACAGGATGATCATCAGAAACGCAATCGCCGTTCCCAGAGCGAAAGCGGCCACGTTGGCCATCCACATCCCGTACCCCCGCATGCCCGCTTGGCGGCGAACCGGGAACAGCTTCCGCAAGAATCCATTGAACCGTCCCATCACAAACGATTCCGCCCCGTTGGCACGGATGTCCTCCGTGCCGCTGATCTGCTCCCCGATAAACCCGAAGAACTGCGCCGTGAGCCGGCGGTACTTCGTCCAGTGGGGGATCGCCAGTTTGCGAACTTCGACGAGCACGAAGATCGTCAGCACCGTGAACAGCCCCATCGGCAGTCCGACCCGCCAGTCCTCGCGGAATAGCATCGAGACGATGCCGAGAATCAGAAGGACATTCCCGGCAACGCTGATCAGAAACTTGGAGAAGAAGTTGGACAACGTCTCTACGTCGCCGTCAATCCGTTCGATCAGACGTCCCGGCGAGTGGTCTTTGTGAAACGTTGCGTCCAGCTTGAGGCAATGCCGCAGAAGGTCGAGACGCAACGCGTTGGTTGCCGTCCATGCCACCGTTTCGCCGACGTAGGTGGACACGATGATGAGCGCTTGCGTCATCACGGCAAGCGTGAAGAACAGCAGCGCCATCCGGATCAGCCCCGCACTGTCTCCGCCGCCGATGGCGGCATCAATGAACCCCCGAAGGATCTGCGGATTGGCGAGCCGAACACCGATCGTCGCCAGGATGAGCAGGCCGAGAAGCACGGCCCGCTTCCGTTGCGGAAGCAGATAGGTCGAGAGCAGGTGAAAGTACTGCCGGATCGGGATCCGAATCATGGTTTGCCCACTCCTTGTCGGTGCGCCGATGTCATGCCGACTTCGGTCGCTTCATTTCTCGTGCCCGCCGGGCGATCCGCCATCGTAAGCCACCGGTCAGGATTCAGGAGTCATCGAGCGTGCGCCGTGACAACTCTCTGCCTGCACGAAGCTCCTTTTCGTAGCTGAATGTGCGACGAACCGGTCTCATGCCGGCTCGCTCGTACAAACGCGTTGCGCCGGTCAGGCTGGAGGCATCCACGCCAAGGCCGACCTTGCGGTTGCCGCGTCGGAAAAACTCGCCAAACGCGTGGTGCAGAAGCGCCTGAGCAAGGCCACGCTTGCGCCACCTGCGAACAACCCCCAACACGTCGATCCAACCCATTTCGGGATCCTCGGTGTTTTTCGGCCAGCCCAATGCAGCGCCAACGATCTCGCCATTCGACTCGTCGATCGCCACGAACCACAGACTCGGATCGAAGTCCTTGTAGGCCGTCGTCCAGTGTTCCCATTGCTTCAGCTCCTCCTCAAACGGAGCATCCACATACCCCCAGTGATCGCGGAACGCGTTCCGCACCATCTTGACCGTCGGCCTCAGATCGGCGCCCGGAGCGTACGGACGGACACCGATTC
>RXOA01000100.1 GCA_003979035.1 Candidatus Bipolaricaulota bacterium | reverse complement strand
TCATCCAGAGGGAGATCCTGCCACAGCCTGCGCTTGGCTTAGCACTTCAACGCTCCTAAACTGGTGCAAGATTCCAACCGCATATCCCCCGCTCGTTGAGCAGAGTAGCAATCTGATGGACAGACCGTTGCGTTCACAAGAGACTGCCTCGCTGAAGGTGACCTCGGATCTTGACTCCGAGGCCTTGCTGAACAAACCTGCGGCAGGCGCCCATCGCGCGCGCTTCGGACCATTTTCGCGCAAACGGAGTTGACGGCGATCGACCGGGGCAGTTCGAGGAGATCGCTCTCTTTCTCGACGAGGATCGAGAGGAGGAACCGTCAGGGTGTTCACGTCGTACGACCACCGATCCCGCAGAAACTCGAGACCGAGGAGTTCCTGTTTCGCCCCTTGCGAACCAGCGATGTAGACCGCGACTTCGAGGCGGTTGCGGAAAGCCGCGCGGAACTGCGTGAGCTGTTCCAAGGATCGTGACCCAGAGACGGCTCCACCCTCGAGGATACCCTTCGCGACTGCGAGATCCACCAGAAGGAACACGAAGAACGGAGAGCCTACATCTTCACGATCATGGATCCGAGCGAGACGACATGCTTTGGATGCATCTGCTTCTGGGTGCGCTCGTTGCGCTTTGCGGATGGGCTCGAGGAACGCGTTCTTCGACACCTGATCGACTGGCTGAAGGACAACTGGCCCCTGCAACATGCTCTGCCGACCACCCGGACGTCAACTGCCTGTCAGGTCTCGTTGTTCGAGAAGGTCGGCTTGTGCGAAGCCTTCCGCCCACCTCATCCGATCGAAGGCCTGGGTGCCGTTCTTCCCGTGACCCGGGGCCGTGTCGCGGGCACCGCAGCAAGCGACAGAGATTGACCTCCCCACGAGTCCGACGCCGACAGTCTTCTGCGCCGATGCCTTGACGTCAGTCCTTGATGCGGTCCTTCAAGGCCTCCTTCAGCGCTGCGGACGCCCGCAGCGTGCCGCGGACGCTGATGGACTCGATCGTTTCTCGCGCCAGATCCGGATCGATGTCGTTGGCCAGGAACAGCGCGCCGATGATGCGGTACGCGGTCTTCTTGTTCTGACGCTTCAGCTTCTCGAGGTCCTCCCGGTTGATCGCCATGACGCCGATCGAGAATGACTTCCGCGCTGTCATGTCCTCGATAACCCGCTCGTGTTTTTCAAGCAGGCTGCGGATTGCGCTGCGGATGAGGTCTGTTCGGTTCGAGAACAGCCCCTGTTCGACAAGCACGTCGATCCCTCCAAGGTCCACCGGGCTCAGGTTGATGGTGATCTTCTCCGTATCGGCCATTGCGTCCTCCGTCTTTCGTCCTTCTATTGAGCTCGTCATTGTATTCTAGCGGGAGTCCTCGTAGAACGAAACGACGATCCCGATGCCGGCGATGGCAAATTCAATGTGAACGTCCTCGCGCATCCGCGGCCGGGCGACGGCACCGTCTCTCCGACCATCGAATCCTTCTCGAGCTTGCTCGACCTCCGAACCGGTCGAGTGCGGCCGTGCATGAACCCAGATCTGCAACATCGTGACATCCTCCTTACTTCCCAGTACCAGCCGGATGGATGGTACAAGGAGAACTCTAACACACTTCATCCAGCCATGCAACATCCCGCTGGATGTTACGGGGACGTTAATGGGAGTCAGGGCTTGTCTCTGAGGTCCCAGATGATCGATTGCCAAATCGAGACCCCGGACTTCTACGGGATCAGAAGACGTGCTTGTCGTCTTCGAGCCAATAGGTCCCACTCGGCAAACCGGAAGAGACACACAGTCCTGCGAAAGCGTTGCCACAGGACGTTCACACGGTGGCTCTACAATCCCACTGAAACCTCAATCCAGGGGGCTTGATGAATGTCATGACTCAACGATTCCGATGGCTCGTACCGCTTCTTGCGATCGTGCTGTTGCTTTCCGGTTGTTCCTTCCTGCCGTAGTTCACGAGCGATATTGCCGTAGCTCAGACATCAGCCTACAGCTACCCGATCGTCGACACCAGACAGGGATTTACGTACAACAACACGTCGGTGATCCAGACTCCCGTTCCGGGAGCCGCCTTCTTCGGCCAGGATGCCCAGATCAACGGCAATCAGCCGAGCTACGTCGACAACGGCGACGGAACCGTGATGGATCTGGTCACGGGGTTGATGTGGCAGCAGGGATACGGTGGGAAGATGTCGCAGGGCGAGGCCGCTGCAGGTGCATCCAGCTTCAACCTGGCTGGATACACCGACTGGCGGCTGCCGACGATCAAGGAGCTGTACTCGTTGATCGACTTCAGCGGCGAGGATGTCGATCCGATGAGCGTCTCGACGAACAACCCGTTCATCGAAACGGACTTCTTCGATTTCGCTTACGGTGACACATCCGCCGGCCAACGCATCATTGACTCGCAATGGGCAACGACCTCTCTCTACGTGGCGGGAAATTTGATGTTCGGCGTCAACTTCGCCGACGGACGCATCAAAGGCTATGGCCTGTCCGATCCCCGAGGTGGGCAGATGCAGTTCTACGTGCGTTATGTTCGTGGCAACACAGCCTATGGCGAGAATGATTTCGTCAGCAATGGCGATGGTACGATCTCCGATCTCGCGACCGGACTGATGTGGTCACAGGACGATTCGGGTACAGGCATGGATTGGGAAGACGCGCTGGCCTACGTTCAGGATCTCAATGATCAGAACTACCTCGGCTACTCGGATTGGTACCTGCCGAATGCCAAGGAGCTGCAGTCGATCGTTGACTACACACGTTCGCCAGACACGACGAATTCGGCAGCCATTGATTCGATCTTCAACGCCACAGCCATCACGAATGAAGACGGTGACCGCGATTGGGGCTTCTACTGGACGGGAACGACACACGCCTCCGCACGTGGCGGCGAGGCTGCCGTCTACATCGCCTTCGGGCGGGGCTTGGGCTACATGAACAACCGATACGTCGATGTACACGGCGCTGGGTCGCAACGCTCGGATCCGAAGTCAGGATCAGCCAT
>RXOA01000099.1 GCA_003979035.1 Candidatus Bipolaricaulota bacterium | reverse complement strand
GTCGAGCAGCCACATGACGTCCGACACCGAATCGAACGTCGTTTGCCACTCCCGTGAGACGATCCGCAGAGCTTCGTCTGCCTCTTTGCGTTCCGACACGTCCAGGATGAAGCCCTCGAGCACGCTGGCATTGCCGGAGGCTCCATCGACTTGGCGTCCCCGCTCCCAGACCCATCGTTCCCGGCCGTCCGCAGTGACGATGCGGTACTCGATCTCGAACGCCGCGCCGGCCTGGAGCGCCTGATGGATCTGGTTGTGAACGCCTTGACGATCGTCCGGGTGGACGATCTGGTCGTATGAAATGGTTCGGTTGCCGATCAGGTCTTCGCTGGCATAGCCTGTCAGGGCCGCGCAGCCCTGGCTGACAAACAGCATCGTCCAACTGTCGTCGGCCAGGCATCGGTAGGCCATCCCCGGAAGGTTGGCCATCAGGGTGGAGAGCTTGCGCTCGCTTTCGCGCAGCGCGTCTTCGGCCTGCTTGCGGTCGGTGATGTCACTGGTGATGATGACGATGCCCAGAGGCTGGCCGGAAGCTTGTCTCATCAGACTCGCCGAGATTTCCGAGGGAAACTCAGACCCGTCTCTGCGAACGAGAGTCATCGCGATGTTCTGGACCGAACCGTCGTGCTGGACTTGTGCAACCGTCTCGCGGGCCCGTTCATGGTCCTGGCGGGCGATGAAGTCGAAGGTGCTCGTTCCGAGGATCCGATCCTTGGACGGCAAAGCGAACATGTGCAGCATGGCCGGATTGCAGTCTTCGATCCGCAGATCCAGACTTGTTACGGTGATGGCGTCGGGCGAGGATTCGAAGATGCTCTCCAGCTTGGCCTTGCTCTGCTGGAGCGCCGTCTCGGCGGCCCGTCGATCCGAGATATCGACAGCGATGCAGCGCAGGCCCGCAGGTCTGCCGCCTCGGACGATGCGGGAACTGTACAACAGTACGGGAAAGGTGGTTCCATCGGCACGCAGCGCCAGGTACTCGTGATCGTCGAAGCGCTTGCCGGTCAGACGTTTCTGGATGTTTCGCGTGAGCCGCTCCCGATCGTCCGGGGCAAACAGGTCGGGGACCTGAAGTTCGGCCAGTTCGCGAATTCCGGCGCCGAACGAGTCCTGGCCGAAATGGTTGACGAACGTGATGTGCCCGGAACTGTCCGTCTCGATGACGGTTTGCGGCAGGAGTTCCACCAACTCTCGGAAACGCATCTCGCTCTCGCGCACCGCCACCTCCGCTTCCTTGCGTTCGGCGATCTCCTGCCTCAGGGCCTGGTTGGCCTCTTTCAGTTCATCGGCGCTCTCTGCGACCGCCGCCTCGAGCTGCTCGGCTCGCCGGCGGAGTTGGAAGGCCATGGCGCGATGGACGTGACGCAACAGCTCTTCGGGCGCCCCGGCCTTCTCGACGTAAGCGAATGCCCCAAGATTCAAGGCGTCCTTGGCCGACTCGTAGGAGCTGTGGCCGGTGTTGATGATGATGCTCGTGTTGTCTGCACGATCCCCGAGCCGGTTCAGCAGTTGGACGCCCGTCAGGTCGGGCAGCCGCAGGTCCAGCACCACCACCCGGATGTCGTCGCGCTGGAGATGCTCCAGGGCCTCCGTGCCGCTGGCGCACGCGGTGACATCCAGCCCTTCCTGTTCGAGGATTTCCGTCAGAGTCCATCGCTGGGCGTCGTCGTCTTCGACGACGAGCACGCGGCGATAGGTCTCTTGCGCAGGGCATTGGGCCATCGGCGTATCCTCCCAACACACCCTATCGTCACCGGGCGCCGGGCATAGGCGGTTTGCGGTGATCTCCGGAGATCCGCCTTCCCATGATGCGACAGAGCATATCCAGAATCAAGTCAATCTCGAACGGCTTCTTGACGATCGCATACGCATTTTGTTGTACGGCCTCCTTCGCAATGGTTGCGAACTCATCGTCGAGCCCGGCGATCATGATCGCTACTACGCTCGGCGTGATCCGGCGGATGGCCAGGTACAGATTGAGCCCGTTCATGGCCGGAAGACTGGCTTCGAGGAAGATCAGATCGAACTGAATCTGTTCGACCAGCTTCAATGCGTCCTCGGGGCTTCGGGCGACCGTCACCCGGTACCCTTGTTCCCGCAGACCCTTCTGGAGAACAGCGGCGGTTTCCTCTTCATGCTCGACGACGAGAATGGCGGTGTCCGTGGCTTCCGCGACGAGGTTGATGACTCGATTGAGGTCAAGCGGCTTGGGGAGAAAGGCGATGGCGCCGTCATCGAGAGCGCTCTCTTTCAGGGCCTCGATGCTATAGGCGCTCATGAGGATGACGCGAGCGTCTTCCTGATGTCGGTGAATCTGACGGAAGGCCTCGACGCCGTCAATGCCCGGCATGCGAACGTCCATCAGGATCGCCTGGAAGCGATTCGTCCGACACAAGCCGACGGCCTCTTCTCCGCTGGCGGCTGTAGTGACCTGGTACCCTTCGTCCCGGAGAATCTCGGCCAGTGTCTTTCGCATGTTCGCCTCGTCGTCGACGATCAGCACTTTGCGGTCGGTTGCGGTTGTCTTGTGGTTCTGCATGGACAATCCTCAACTCTCTCCGGAGCACGTGTCATCGAGGCAGTCGAATACGGACGGCCGCACCGTGCGGGATCCCATCGATCGCTTCAATGGTTCCACCGTGGCTCTCGATGATCTGGCGACAGATGGCCAGCCCAAGCCCCGTCCCCGAGGTCTTGGTGGTGACGAGGGGCTCGAACAACCTCTCGCGCACCTCGGGAGACCACCCCGGGCCCGTGTCGCGCACGATCAGAACGTCGAACTCCGATTCCCGCGCGGTCTCCAGGACGCAGTCGCCCTCTCCGTCGAGAGCATCGGCGGCATTGCCGATGAGATTCGAGAGGACCTGCGACAACTG
>RXOA01000098.1 GCA_003979035.1 Candidatus Bipolaricaulota bacterium | reverse complement strand
GGAGGAAGCCTTGGCGTGTCTCGCCGCAATCCGCGATACATATGCCGTGGCGGTGCAATGACGTTCAGAGAAAGTGACGGCAAGTCGACCCAGGCCTCCCCCAAGCAAGACAAAAGGCAACGCGCCCGCCCGAGCAAGCGCTTTCGCCGAAGAGATCTACTGATCGGCGGGGTCGTCTTCACAGCGGTCGCAGGGATTCTCGCACTGCTATTTCCACTTCGCGGCGCGTTTGCCGAACTCATCGCCGGTCCTGTGCTTGCCGTGCTCCACGAGGTGATGCGCTGGATGGTCGACCGTTCCCAGCTGGCCGTCTGGTCCGTCGCAACCGGCATTGCTTTCCTGGTTGCGCTGCTTGCCGTGCGCCCTCGACTCAGTGCGTGGAGGATCCTTCTCCATCCCCGCAAACACCAAGGTCAAGCTTGTTCGGATCGCGAGATACTGATCCACGCGATCCACAGCGGACATCGCCACGTGCTGTATCGGGTCATTGTCGCCCGCCAGATGACGAGATTGGCGCTACAGCTGATCCGTCAGCGAGAGCGCTGCAGCCACGAGGCCGCGGCAACGAAACTGCGGCAAGGAACTTGGCCCGCGCCCGATTCCGTCAAGGCGTTCCTCGAGCAACGCCTGCCGGCCGCACGCGGGCTTCGAGTCTCGGAAGAGGTCTATGCGGCGCAGCTCTCGGGAACGGTCGGGTTCCTCGAGAGCTATGCGGAAGGGAAAGAGGAAGGGGAAAGCACATGAAACCTGAGCAGGTGGGAATGAGGGCGGAGGAGATCCTCACGACGATCGAGCAGGCCGTCGTCGGGAAGCATCGATTGTTGGAGATGGTCATGGCCGGAGTTCTCGCCGGAGGGCATCTTCTGTTCGAGGATGCACCCGGATTGGGAAAGACGTTGGTCGCGCGTTCCTTTGCGCAGGCCCTCGGACTGGATTTCAAGCGCGTCCAATTCACGCCCGATCTTCTTCCCGGCGACGTCACCGGATCCGATGTATTCGATCGAAAGGAAGATCGTTTCCGATTCGTTCCCGGGCCCGTCTTCACCCACGTCCTCCTCGCCGATGAAATCAACCGTGCCACACCCAAAACGCAGTCTGCCCTGCTCGAGGCGATGCAGGAGTTCCAGGTCTCAATCGGAGGGATCACTCGGCCGCTCGCTGAGCCGTTCATCGTCATGGCCACCCAGAACCCGATCGAATTTGAAGGGACGTTCCCGTTGCCGGAGGCACAAATCGACCGGTTTATCATGCGGCTGTCCGTAGGATATCCGGAATCCGCGGACGAAGTGGAAATCGTGCGCCGACGTGAGCGGCGACACACCGACGAGGTCACGCTGCCCTCGGTCGGCTCGCGTGAAGAGATCCTTGAGATGCGTGCCGCCGTGGAGACAGTCCACATCGACCCCGATCTCGAAGCATACATCGTCGCGCTTGTGCGACGCACCCGTTCCGAGTCGAGCGTTCGAATCGGCGCCAGCCCCCGGGGCGCGCTCGCATTGCTGAAGCTCTCACGCGCCCTCGCCGCCATCCGCCGCCGCGACTTCGTGCTTCCCGACGACATCAAAGAGCTTGCCGTCGCCGGGCTTGCGCATCGCCTGCTGCTCGAGCCCGAATTGTGGGCCAAGGCGATCACTGCAGAAGACGTCGTACGGTCCATTCTTGAGTCGGTCCCCGTTCCCAAGGTCAGCGGATGATCGGCGGGAGCACGCTGCGAATCCCCGGCATCCTGGCGATCGTTCTTGTGGCCGTCGGCATCGCCACGAAGAGTTCGGCGATGCTTGCCATCGCCATTCCCCCGATGGTCTACCTGGCGGTCGTGCTGACGTTCTCTCACAGCGCCCGGCCGACTCCGAGTTCTCTGCGTGCCGATCGTCACCTTTCGCAGCAGCGTTGCATCGAAGGCGAGGAGATTGCGGTGACAATCGAGATTCGCAGTCCAGACCGGCCGCTTGCCGTCGTGTCCGATCAGGCGGCACTCGACGGGCTTCCCCTGGTAGTCGACGGAACGACCTCCGGAGCGATTCGACTTCCGGGTCCGATCCGTTCCGATCAGGATCCGGACTCCGACGCGGCGGGCCTGCTTCACTACACGATTCGCGCCGATCGAGGCGAGTTTCGGCTCGGGGGAACCCATGTCACATGGTTCACGCCATGTCCGCTGACACCACGATCGGTGATCTTCTCCAACCACTCGACGTTCCGCGTCGTTCCGCGCACATCGTTCGTGCCTCCGCTCCGAATCCAACCGCGGAAAACCCGTGTCTACGCAGGGTCGGTCAAGACCCATCTCGGCGGAAGCGGTCTGGACTTCTTCGGCTGTCGGAACTACACCCAGGGAGACAACACCCGGGCGATCAACTGGCGGATTGTCGCCCGCACCGGCAACCTTGTCGTCAATGACTTCGAACAGGAAAGGATCGCCGATGTGAACGTCGTTCTCGATTGCCGCATTGCCCCGTACGCACGATCCGGAACGCACCTCTTGTTCGGCGATTCCGTTCGGGCGGCGGCGAGTCTCGCCGCGCAATTCCTCGATGCGGGGAATCGCGTTGGTCTGCTGATGTACGGCGACATTCCGGACTGGGTCTATCCCGGCGTGGGAACGCTCCAGAAGATGCAGATCCTTGACGCCCTTTCTCGCGCGCATCTCGGAAGCAGGGAAGCGTTTCGAGCGCTGCGCAATTTGCCGACGCGGCTGATCCCCCCCGGAGCCCAGTTGGTCATCGTCAGTCCCCTTGTGGCGTTTGACGATGCCGCTGTCCTTGGCGAACTGCGCGCGCTCGGCTACGAGGTTCTCCTTGTGAGTCCGTATGTGACCATGTCGGCTGTTGGCGGCTCCGAGCCCGCACTCGCCGACGAGGTTGCCGCTCGGGCAATGCGCGTGCTGCGAACGTCGCAGATGACTGCCGTACAGCGCTTCGGCGTGCAGGTTATCGAATGGGATACATCCAAGCCACTGGCGGAGGCGGTTGCACAGCTCCGGCACGGAAGGAGGAGAGGCACTCGATGAATGGGCTGGCGGCGCTTCTGTTTGGCCTCAGCGGCTCGCTGCTGGCGCTTCTTTCGCTGACGTCCTTCGGACGGGGAGTCCCTGGGCTTGTGTTCGGGCCACTTCTCGTGATGCTTCCGGCGGCGGTCTGCGTCGCGTCACGCCGTGTGCGCGGCATGGCATCGGTCGCAGTGGCTTTGCACTGTGCTTACGCAGCCTTGATCACGTTCTTGGGCGCCTCGCCGTTCGTCGTCGCCGCTTCGATCGGGCTGGCTTTCCTCGGCTGGCACACCGAGCGACTTGATCGCGTTCTCGGCAAGGCCGACGGGGCTGCCCGGAGAGCGATCTTCATCCGCGTCATCGCATGGGAAGGCGCCGTCCTTGCGGTCGGCCTCGCGCTGGTAGGGGTCGCCTTAATCGGGGAGGTGTCGCTCCCGTTTCTCCCGTCGATCGCTGCCGCCGTAGCCGCCATGTTGCTGATGGCCATTGGGATCCGAAGAGGCCTTTCAAAGTAGGGAAGGGAAACCGGAATCAAAGAGAAAGCGGGGTGCTTCCCCAACGCACCCCGCTCCTGCTGCTGAAATCCGAACTACGGCTCGTCGATGAAGACCTCACCGCAGACCGGAGCTTCAAATCGTTCTCCAGCCGTGTACGAACTGACCAGCCCGTCAAACGTCGTCGATGTAGGACCGCCGGCCGGATACAGCCGATACGCCAATGTACGCATCTCCGACTCGTACAGCATCTCCATCCACAGCGCGACGTATCGATCTCCCTCGCGCTTCACCAGCGCTCCAGAGCTGTCGACAATCTCCATCATGTAGCCGTTGGGAGCCATCTCGGCCACAACGGGCGAGGAGATTGTGCGCTGCGCGGTGATCATTACCAGAACGTAGATCGAGCCATCGCGATCGACGATTTGCGTCCGCGCGGCAACAAGCGGCGCAGCGCCAACGTAGAGCCCTTTCGTCTTCGACGCTCGACGGCCGGCAAGATCGGTTACCCGAACCGTGACTTCCACGTAGCCCGATGTTGTGTACTGGGCATCCACCGCTCTCTGGCCCGCGGCTTCTGTCTCGAAACGGCCATCCCCATCGAGATCCCATTCAACTTGGGCCACATCGGCGCCTAGACACCCTTGGCACAACGCCAGCGTTACCGTTTCGCCGATTCCGGGATTGAATGTGGACGGATCGAAGTCCACATCGGCCGCGGCCGCCACGCCTGCACATGCAGCGATCAGTACAGCGAAGAGGATTGCAGTGTATCGTTTCCTAACCCTCACATCTTCTCCCTTCTCTTCTTTCCTGGCTCCGCACACCTAAGCCTCTCGATCGCCCGACGTTCTACGGCAGCGGGTCGTAGACAGACGTATCTGTCAGCCAATACGCGATCAGATCCTGAATCAGCATCAGGTCGACGGTGAGTCCGCCCGTGTGCGGAACGACACTGCCCGATAGCCACAGCGAGACCGCATACTGAATCTGATCGAAGCTGAACTCCGCGGGAAGACAAATATCCATCGACTGCTGCGCTGTGTCCCAGTGCGCAATCGCTACGGGGGCGGACACGTACTCGACACGCGTGATCTTGTCCTCGCCGGCAAGCTGCTGTGCAAACTGTGGAGAAGAACTGGATCCGAGGCCGACAATCGTGACCGAATCCCGCCCGCCAAGGTAGCCATCCAGGTTCTGATCTGACGTGAACCCGCCGGTTGGCGCGGTCAGGCGGTACCGAATCGTCCTTGTATCGCCGTCTTGCAGCGTTTCCAGGAACAGCCAATCCACCGCATGGTTGACGCTGTCGTTGTGCGGCGTCGCCCGGTTGTTTTCCGTCAACTCGACGATCCATCCGACCGGCGTCACTTCGTGAATCACCAATCCGTGAATCTCGGTGTTGACGTCGATCTTGATTGCGACTTCGATCGTTGCCCCTTCGATGGTCTCATCGTCAGGCAGACATGTATCGATCGTCCGAACGATGGACACACTGGGGAAGACTTCGATTTCTCGGTCGAATTCCCCCACGCGGCCTTCATCGTCCGTGACCCAGAGCGTTACGTTGCGCACGCCTTCGACAGCGAATGCATGGGTGATCACGGCATCATCCGTCATGTCGTCGATCACTCGATCTCCGTCGAAGTCCCAAGCATAGCTCGCAATACTGCTGTCTTGGTACACGACCGTTCCGCTGGCATCGAAGGTCGTCTCCACCCCGATCCGCGGTTCATTCGGTGCAGCAAGGAAGAACGCGGTCGGTGCAAGCGGCTCCCGCGCCTTGAGTTCTAGCGGCTCGATATCGATGACAACTTCTTCGCCACGGAAATTCTCTGCGCGAATCACGGACCCATCATCCGTCTCCCAAACCCCTTCCTCCATGGCGGCGATCCCGATGACGGCCTCCCAGCGCTCAGTAAGGGCGATCTGCCACTGAATGAGCGTTCCATCGCTTCCGCGAACAACGCGGGTGGGAAGCGGTGTCGCCTCCAGATAGCGAAGCGGTTCCGGCAACCATTTCTCAATGACGAGCGTAGGGACAATCGGTTCCACGGTAAGGAGCGCTTCGATCTCGGCGAGCATAGCGTCGCTCCGGCGAGGGTAGAACGCGCCGCCGGTCGTCTGGGCAAGCTCATCAAGGAGACTCTGATTGATCAGCGTTCCCACGCCGATCGAGATAATCATGATCCCCGCTTCATCGGCGACATCGGCCTCCACATCGGGAGTGCGGCCAACATTGCTTTGTCCGTCCGAAAGGACGATCTCGACAAGGAGCGATCCATCGCGCCCCTCGGCAAGCAACTCCTGCCGAGCAACGCGAAGCCCTTCTCCCAGCGCCGACTTCCCGCCGACTTCCAGATCGGCGACAGCCGTCTTCGCCTGGCTCTTCGTCATCGAGAGTGTGGCGTCGAGCACGGCACGATCGGAGAACGACACCACACCAACGCGGTCTTGTTCGCCGAACAGGTCGATCAATTCGAGCGCAAGCTCCTTCGCCGCGGTCAACGTTCCGGTCGCTGTCGCCGAAACGTCGATCACAAGAATGCAGTCAACCGGCACATCGGCTTCGGGAAGCGTGCCCGTCAGGAGAAGCCGCAATTCGGCCGTTGCCGGCTCGGCTCCCATGCCGGCAACGAAGATATCGTCCGGCACAAGGACCTGTTCCACCTCGACAAACCCGGATCCCGCCAGCACCCCGATCCCGGTAAGGAGCATCAAGAGAACTCCCAAGAGGACGGCGAGGGGTGCCCCCCTCGCCGCTTCATGTTTGCTACGCATCGCTACCATCTCCCTGCTTCCATAAGAGATCGTTCGATCCCGATCCATTCACGTCCCCGGTTCTGTCCCTAGAAATCGCTGCAGGCGGGCGGATTCGGTTCGCACGGCTCAGGCGTGATGTCACACACGTCGCCAACACTCACCGGCAACGGTTCACAGATGTCCGTGTTGGTGAACCAATAGGCCACGATGGTCTTCAACGTTTCGTAGTCGACCATGCCACCACACGTCAACGGGACCTGTTCGTCTTCAAGCCAGAACGCGATGGCGCGTTGCATCTGCTGATACGTGACTCGATCCGACAAGGAGATGTTCACCGAATCGGTCACGACATCCCATCGGGAAATGGCGACAAGGACCGTCAAGCAGTCGCTGATGTCGACTGCGCTGTCCCCGATCACACGCACGCTCTGGCACGGAAGCGCCGAGTCGACGACTCCGTACAGATCGTTGCTGCTCAGGAAGCATGGATCGCTGGACGGGGTCTCGATCGCCGCAGTCATCGGAACCTCAACCTGATAGATGATGATGACGCATTCGCCGGCAGGCAGTTTGCCCGGGTAGACCCATTCCACTGCGGATGCCTTGTACGTGAAGCCGCCGTTGTCGACGGGGATGACACTCCATCCGGTGGGGAGGTCTTCCTCCAATCCGACGCCGTAGAGGTCTTGATCGGCCCAGATTTCCACCTTCACCGTGAAGATATTCCCGGCGGGTAGACCGTTAGGGCCGTAGTAGCCGACAAGCACGTTGTTGCAGGGAACCGGCGTCGAAATCGTTCGCAGGGCGGTGATTCCGGCCTGCGGAACCAGCGGAAGCGGGAAATCGACCGGCGTGCACGTATATGCATACGCAGACAGGCGCTTCATCATTTCAAGATCGATCGTTGCCCCCTGCGTCCACGGCACGGTTTCATCGAACCGCCAGATTTCAAGAGCGCGGGCAAGCTGTTCAGATTCGATCTTCTGCGAGAGACGCAAGTCAATGCTGTCATCCCGATCTACGGAACCCCCGGGGATGAGGTGCGCGATCGCCGTTGGAATGCCGAGCGTATCGTTGATCTCGATCGTGTTGTCGCCTTCGACTTCCATTTCCAATGCCGGAGACCGCGACTGGAACGTTCCCGTGATGTCGAAACAGACGGGGAGTGTCGTTGCGATCAACTGATTGGACGTCGGAACCGTCACTTCGTACGAGATCACTTTGGTGGTTCCAGCGCCGATCTTCTCGATGAAGACCCACTGGATCTCCGAGCGCTTGAACGCCGCGCCGGCATTCTGCACCGGTGTCACCGTCCAACCTACAGGAAGATGCTCCTCCAACCCGACGCCGACAAGATCGATCTCGGGCTCGATCCTGACAATCACGAGGAACGTGCTGCCGGGCAGCGCCGTCATCGTGGAGATCGTTCGCTCAACATTGACCTCAAGTTCGGAGACGAACAGCGTGTAGGTATCCCTGTCACTGGCGCCGTCGGCGTCGGTGGCACGAAGGCCGACACTCTTCATCCCGCTGACCGTGTACGTATAGCTGACCACGGGATCGGTCGTCGTTAGGTCGAAGATCCCGTCGCCGTTGAAGTCCCACTCGTAGGAAACGATCCTGCCGTCGGCGTCAGACGAGGCCGAAGCATCGAACGTCACCGGCTCATCCACCCGAATCTCCGTTGCCGTCGCCGTAAACGAAGCCCGTGGCGGGGAATTGAGCGCCGTGGAAACCACGATCGGATCGAGCAAATTCAACGTTAGTCTCGTCGGATTCGCAATGCTCCCGTACAGGAACTCCACGGAGGAGATTCCCCCCGTGAACTGCGGGAACATCGTGATGTCCGCTTCTTCTCCGAGCGGACCGACGACGAACCCGTCCGACATGCCATCCTGCCAGCCCATGAACACATTCGCCGCGGGCGGCGCAATGGACCACGTATCTCGGAAATCGAACGTGTCGTCCTGCACCTGAAAAACCGCCCCGGCGGGAAGGCCGGACATGTCGATGGTCGTGGTCCCTGCCACTCCGCCAGGACCACTCATGAGCGCGAACAGCGAGACCTCGCCGGTCGACGTATTGCGATACAGGAAGAAGGTCGCGGTGCCCGCTTTCTCCAGTCCTGTCGTTGCAACACTTGCCGTATACCCGTAGAAGTCGGCCGCGCTGGAAGTGCTTTCCAGCGGAGTGACTTGCACCCGCGTTTCCCCTTGGCTGACCTGGTAGAATCCCTCTTGTGCGAACGCCGCGGAGCCGAGGAGGCCTACCAGCAACGCCAAGAGTAGGAAAAGGCCATGGGGACTGACCTTATGCACCTTCATTGCAACCTCCTTTTGTAGCTATCATCCATCTCTTAGCAAAAAAGCCATAGTTCATGGCTACTGTATCCGAAACCCCTGTGATGCGTCTGTAACGCCAATCACCGTTCCAAATTCCCAATCGAGCCTCCCTGCTCACAAAGCGACCGCCATTTGTAGCGTGGATACCTCGATTGCTTTCTTCGCCGCTTCAAGGGGATCCGCCGTCACCAAAGAGAGAATCGGGCAATCCTCTTGCACGACCGAAGTCGTAAACGTGATATCTCCGGCATCGGTAAACACGGTCGTGAACAAGCATACCGTTGCCGTCCGCTCCAATCCGAATACAAGTCCCAACGGTGTCAACACAGCTTGAACCACTCCGCCCAGCAGCGTGCCGAATCCTGTCCAGAGCAGCGCTCGTTCAGCACAAAAACTGATCTCGTCGGACCAGCTCACAAAGCGATGGATTACGATGTAATCGACGTTCAAGGTTTGCGCCAAATTGCGGAGGCCGCTCAGTGTGAGATTGTTGCCCACGTACGTGTTGGTTTGGCGCTGAGCAAGCTGGATTTCGCCACGCGTCGACACCGATGCGCCGGTCACGATCGAACAGCGCTGCATCGCGTAGTTGAAAAGGTACTCCAAGTCGGCGCCGGGTACTGCCGCCGCCGCTTGAACAAACACGGCTACGCTCTCACCCTGAGCGAGCGCTGCCCAGGGAGTCACTGTCGCACAGAATGCAACAAGAACAAGAGCGAGTTTTCTGAAGTTGAACATTCGTCACCCCACCACCCGAGTTCCAGGTTGTGGGGTGAGTGTAGTCTTCTGTGATGGGAGTCACCGAGGAACGGTGTCGAAACCGTTCCCCTGATTTGTCTAGCGTCCCATGGACATCTGTCCGGTTCGTGCCTTAAGGTCGACTAAATTTCCAGTTCCCGCGGCATTTGCGCCGCGTGGGGATGCGTAGGCCCCGCGTAGACCTTCAGCTTCCGCAACATCCGCCGCCCGAGAGTCGTCTTGGGCAGC
>RXOA01000097.1 GCA_003979035.1 Candidatus Bipolaricaulota bacterium | reverse complement strand
GAGCACGAGGCGGGCGGGAATGCCTGCATCGCGCAACCGCCGGTAGAACGCGGTCGCATTGGCCGTCGGTGCTTGGCGGTCGCTATCTCCGTGCAAGATCAAAACCGGCGTCTTTCGACCGGAGATGCGGTACGTCGGCGACAGCTTGTCATAGAGATCTCGCTGCTCCCAGGGGGTTCCGCCGAGGTACTGCCGCTCCCAGTCGGGCTGAAGATTGCAGCCGTAGTTAAGGGTCCAATCAGCGATACCACCCTGCATTACCGAAGCGCAGAATCGATCCGTGGATGCCGCAAGAAACGCTGACAGATACCCCCCGTGGCTCATGCCCGAGGATGCGACCCGTTCCGGATCAACCCAACCTCTTGCAACAAGCGCGTCGATCCCGGCGCCGATGTCATCCTTGTTGCACTCCCCGAGACAGCCGATGTTGGCCATGCGAAACGCCTCCCCGTAACCGGCGCTCCCCCGGTAGTTCGGACGAAGAACGATCGCTCCGAGCGAGGTCAGGATTGGAATCGCCGATAGCTTCCAATCCGAATCTACGAGCGGCGCTCCGAGTGCAAGCGCCGTCGGACCGCCGTGGATCACGACGACAAGCGGCGCGTTCCGCGGCTCGCCACAGCTCCGGTCCCGATGCAAGACTCCCTCGATCTTCGTTCCGTCGGAGGTTCGCCAACTGATGACTTCCGACGTTGGGAGCCGCTCGCGAAGCCGACTTCGATACGCCGTGACGGGCCGCACTTCACCGCTTCCTACATCGATCACGGCAACCTCACCGGGAGCTTCTTCCGTATGGCACACCGCCGCCATGCGAGGCCCGGCTGCCTCAAAGGTACAGCCCTCTCCACCCCACCCCTCGACAACCGCCAAACCGTTTCCCCTGCTTCTCGTCACCTGTTCGGCGGATCCGGTTTCCGGATCGAAGCGGAACACATGCGCGTCGGTTCGAACGAGGGAGAGAAAGTACAACCCGTCTTCTCGCCAGGCGATCGGCTTGATCTCCTCGTCCCGCAGGGTGTGTACCATCACCTCCCGGTCCGAAGTGCTGTAGAAGCACGTGTCGCTGTTGGCGGAGAATGTCGGAGTCCGGTAGCGCATGAATGCGATTCGTTCTCCCGAAGGGCTCCATACGGGAGATCCACAACCAACGCCGCATGGAAGACGTTCTAGGCTTCCTTCCCGAAGCCGGTAGATCATCAACTCGCCGCGGTCCCAGAACTCGGGTGTGGATCCCCGCGCACCGACAAGAGCAAGCGACCGTTCGCTCGGATGCCAGATCGCCTCCCGAATGTCTACCTCTGGAGCCAGGCTGTCCGATGCCACTGGAAGGAACTCCCCGTCGGACGACTGGGCAATCCACAGACGTTCTCCTGCCCGGGGCTCACCGACCACCTCGACCGAGCCGTAGCGCGACTCGGTCTTGATCTCCTCCTTCGACGCGGGCGGCGGAGCAATGCATGAAATGATCTCTCCGTCGCCGGACCATGCAGGATCGTGCCCGCCATCAGGTAGCAGGGCGACTTGACAAGCGGATGACACCCCAGTTTCGGACCAACGGACGGTGAAGACCGCCACAGGACCATTCGCGCGCTCTCGTCCGACCACCAGCAACCGCGTTCCATCAGGAGCCCAGCGTGGCAACACGCTCGTGGAAAGCTCCGGACACGCGGGAAAGGGTTCCCCGCCTTCCGCCGCAACGAGCCAGACGCTCTTGCGGTAGCTATTCGATTCCCAATCCGTTGTTCGGAGCGTGAACGCGACGCTTCGGCCATCCGGCGAAATCTGTGCATCGCTTGGAGTCGCTAGCTGGATCAACTCATCGATGCCCATGCTGCTCCTGCTTGTCATGTGGCTGCACCTCTTCCCTTCAAGCGGATGGAGTTCTTCCGTATGTGCTCCTTCTGGTCGCTCGAAGTTCAGCGAGATCCGTCCATCCCAGAGCCGGAATCATTCCTCGCTCAGTTTGCCGAAATCAGCATCAATTCGCACCGCGGACTGCCTCCGTCCGCCTCTCGGTGCGTCTTAGCGGTAGCGGCAGACATAGGTCGACGGCTGTTCAACGCGAACATCGAATGATTCGCCCTTTCCTACCGTGAATGCCGTTCCAGCCGGGTACATTTGCCACTCCGCTCCACCGGGCAGTTTGACGCTCAGCTCACCTGTGATCACCGACATGATTTCCACCGTGCTGGTGGAGAATTGGTAGTGCCCCACATCCATGACCCCCATGGTTGCATGTCCATCCGAATCATCGAATCCGATCGATTTGACGCGACCCTCGAAGTACTCGTTGACCTTCAGCATGACTTCCTCCCCATGCTTCGTGTTTTGGATTCCGAGAAGTTACGGCCCTACAGCGACTACCTCAATCCCACCGGGCTCTCCGATCGGCCAGCACTGCGATCACTGATCGCCCCGTCGCCTTTCCGCGGAGCGGTCGCGGGTCCGTCTCTGCCTGACACCGCGCCTACTGAGCG
>RXOA01000096.1 GCA_003979035.1 Candidatus Bipolaricaulota bacterium | reverse complement strand
GTACCCAATGAAGACTGTGCCCAACCTCGCGATGGCCGTGTCTTCCCCGATCGCGTCAATCACCGTTTCGATTCGTCCCGTTGTCGCGTTCACCACCTCGATCTGCGCAAGGACCCGAACGGAATGCTCGATCGCCGGAACCGACGCCGTACACTGACCGCCGGACCACGCCTCGCAGATCGTCGTTTCCTGTTCGACAAATTGAACGCTGTAGACCGTTCCGCCGATCAGTCTGGCGACGCCGGTGAGGGATCCGATGCGTGCCGCCGTGTCCGGATCAAGAAAGCCGATCTCACCAAGGACGTGTTCGCCCAACAACGCATTCAGCTCGGCGCGGCTGTAGACCTCGATACCCGGTGCCCGGACAAGACGCGCCTGCGTTCTGGCGCCGACGGTCTCACCCGCACTCGGCCACGTCGAGCTGTTAGCGAACGGGAGAACGGCCACATCAAGCCGCTCCATGGAGACGACCGCCCTCTGCGGCGGTTCCGGGATCATCCACGCAGCAAGCGCCGCAACCAACGCAATTCCTAGGACCACCGCGAACAGCATCCCTTTCGTGCCGGCCATTCCTTCTCCTCTCCCGTCTGTACGGTACGCGGTGCGATCATCGGGGCAATCGCCTCGCTGACTTTGCTGCCTCCGGCATCGCAGTGCAAGGGCCACGCTCCACGAACCGCTGTTCTCGAATCCGGGGCGACGTCTGGCCATGTTCGGCCGATGTTTGTCCTGGTCTCGATGTTGACCCTAACATTCTGTGGTGCATTGCAGTATGTGGTCCAGACTCGAAGGAGGAGATCATGTTGAAAGGATTCAAGGAGTTCATCACCCGCGGCAATCTTCCCCAGATTGCGGTGGCATTCCTGATCGGAATGGCCTTCGCAGCTCTTGTGTCCTCGTTCATCAACGACCTGATCATGCCGATCATCGGAAAGCTCATCGGGAATGTGGACTTCGCCAACTTGTTCATCAACATGTCGGGCGGGGTCTACGAGTCGGCGGCGGCGGCACGTGAGGCGGGCGCAGCAGCGATCTACTACGGGGCGTTCATCAACAGCATCGTGAATTTCCTGATCATCGCCTTGGTGGCCTATCTGATTCTGCGCTCGGTTCAGCGAATGCAGAAGCCGGACGAGCCCGCTCCCGCATCCACGAAAAGCTGCCCGTTCTGCAAGACGTCCATCCCGGTCGACGCAGTACGCTGCCCGCATTGCACATCGGAGTTGTAGGCGGCTGTCCGTTTCGGCTTCCGAGGTGTCGCTGCGCCAGACTTGTGTTTGTTCGCATCTTTCCCTACATTGGAGGCATGATAAACCGATTGGGAATCGTCGTCTTGCTGCTGCTGGGAATCTCCCTCTCGCTGTGCGCCGATGTGTGGGTCCTCACAATCGATGGTGAGATCGGCCGCGGCAGTGCAACGTACGTGCGACGTGGGGTTGCCGACGCAGAGGAAGCACGCGCCACGGCGATCATCCTCGTTCTATCGACGCCGGGAGGGTATCTCGATGCAGCGGTCACCATCCGCGATCAACTTCTCGACACAACGATTCGCACGATCGCCTACGTCGATCGGGAAGCATTCTCCGCAGGCGCGCTTCTTGCGCTTGCCTGCGATTCAATCTACATGGCGCCGGGCGGTGTGATAGGCGCAGCGACACCTGTTGTGATCGAAGGGACAAACGTCGTGACCGCTTCCGAGAAGGAAATCGCCGCAACGCGATCCCTGTTCGCCGCCACCGCGGAGGCCACCGGGAAGCCCGCAGACTTGGCGGAGGCGATGGTCGATCCGGACATCGTAGTCCCCGACGTCATCGAAGCGGACAAACTGCTCAGCCTGACCACACAGGAAGCGGTCACCTTGGGGATTGCCGTCGCGGAAGCGGGGACGCTGGAGGCAGTTCTGGCTGACGAAGGCCTTGCCGCCGAGACCACCCTCCGATTCCAGTCGCGCGTGGTCGATCAGATCGTGGACACGCTGACCATTCCATGGCTGGCGGCCGTCCTGATCACCGTGGGGCTGGTCGGGCTATTCATCGAGATGCTGATCCCCGGAATCGGGGTGTTTGGGATTGTCGGAACGCTGTGTCTGGCCGCTTTTTTCTGGGCGAATTTCCTCGTAGGCCTGGCGGGGTGGGAGTCCATTGCCTTCGTACTCGGTGGATTCTTTGCCGTCATTCTTGAGGTGTTCGCGTTCACTGCCGTGGATTTCGGACTCGCGGGACTGGCCGGCTTGGTGTTGATCGGGCTCGGCTTTTACACCGCGATGACCGGCCCGTTTACCCGGTCGCAGGATGCGCTCACTGCCGTGGCAGCAGTCATCGGCGGCGTCTTTGTCACGATCGTCGTTGTGGTGATTCTCCTCGCGCGTCTCCCAAAGACACGCCTGCGCTTCGGCGGCGTGATCCTTCCTACGGCAATCACAGGACGTGCATTCTCAAAGAGAGGACAAGGGGGGGCAGACTCATCGGGTCCCGGCTGGGTCGGGCAAGAGGGAGTGGCGGCAACGGATCTAAGGCCGGTCGGCGCTGGGTTGTTCGGGACGCAGCGCATCGATGTGATCTGTGAAGAAGGCTTCCTGGAGAAGGGAACTCCTATCGTGATCACTCGAGATGAGGGCTACCGCAAAGCGGTTCAGAAAAGGGAGATATCGTGAATACCGTCGGAATGATCGTGCTGGCTGCTGTCGTTCTTCTGATTCTGTGGCTGTTCTTCTACTTCGTTCCGGTAGCGCTCTGGATCTCCGCGCTTGCCGCCGGCGTTCCGATCGGCCCGATGACCCTGGTCGGAATGCGACTTCGAAAGGTCAATCCGCATCGCGTCATCGGCCCGATGATCGCCGCTTGGAAGGCGGGACTCCGCCCGACAGTGTCGGATCTCGAGGCTCACTTCCTTGCCGGAGGAAACGTCGATCGCTTGGTTCGCGCACTCATCTCCTCGGACAAAGCAAGCATTGAGCTGGGGTTCCAGCGGGCGGCAGCAATCGACCTTGCCGGCAGGGATGTCCTCGATGCCGTCGCGATGTCCGTCAACCCGCGGGTGATCGAAACGCCGAAGATCGGAGCAGTTGCCAAAGACGGCATCCAGTTGTTCGCCACCGCTCGCGTAACGGTACGGGCAAACATCGAACGTCTTGTCGGCGGCGCCACAGAGGAAACGATCATCGCTCGCGTGGGAGAAGGTATTGTCTCAGCGATCGGATCGGCATCTTCTCACAAGGAAGTTCTTGAGAACCCGGACTCGATCTCGCGGCTTGTCCTCAACAAGGGACTTGATGCCGGCACCGCGTTCGAGCTGTTGTCGATTGATATCGCAGATGTCGATGTCGGCAAGAACATCGGCGCACAGCTGCAGACCGATCAGGCCGAAGCGGATCTCAAGGTCGGCCGCGCGAAGGCGGAAGAGCGACGAGCAATGGCCGTCGCCCGCGAGCAGGAGATGAGAGCCCTGGTCGAAGAACGGCGCGCTGCGGTAGTCGAAGCCGAAGCCGAAGTTCCGAGAGCGATCTCAGAGGCCTTTCGTAGCGGACACCTTGGCATCATGGACTTCTACCGAATGCAGAATGTCCAAGCGGACACCCGGATGAGAGATGGATTTGCCAAGAAGGACCGCGGGGACACGGCCGATGGAGGTCTGAAGTGACCGAAACCCCAAGCCAACGCGAGAAGCTCCTTCTCATTCTGGAGAGCGATCCGCAGAGCGCAGTCTTGTTGGCCGAAATCCTCGCCCCTCCGATCAGCATCCGACCGCCGAAGTAAGAACCCCGCGGCGGCAGGCCGGACCGGTCGCGCTTGCCTGCCGCTGCGGCGAGATCTACAATCATCGTCGGATGGGGGACAAAGATGCAGAGGTTGCCAGATGTGTTGACCGCATCACGTGGGATCATCGCCTTGGCGATGGTTGCATTGGGATTTGTCGGGCCGGAAGCGTTGACGGCCGTTGTCGTGTTGACGATGATCGGCTGGACCACCGATATTCTCGACGGCCGCGTTGCCCGTCACATCCAGAAATCCCCGACATGGATCGGAGATCACGAGTTCACGTTCGACATGCTCATGGTCTTCGGTAGTTTGTGCTATCTTGTGTTGGCGGGGTTCGTTCGATTTCCCGCTGCCATCATCTACGTGGCAGTCGCCGCAGTGTTCATCAGCTACTTCCGCTCGAAGATGGTGACAATGACGTTCGCGGTGGTGTGGGTCGCCGCTCCGCTTTATTTCGCCTTCGTGTTCCGGCGAGCCGTTGCATTCTGGTTTCTTGGTTGGATCATCATCGCACTCCTTTTCGACCGGAAGCGATTCAAAGGTGTCGTGCTCGAGTTCATCGAGAATGCCCGCCAATTGGCGAGGCGCTAGAGATCTTCGAACAACGAGTTCTTACCCGCGTGGGATCTTGACGGCGTCGCGCCGAGATGCTGGTATCCTTGTTCGGTCGCGATTCGCCCTTGAGGCGTTCGCTGGATGAACCCTTTCTGGATGAGAAACGGCTCAACCACATCGGTGAGCGTGTCCTTCTCTTCCGCCAGCGCCGCCGCCAGCGTGTCGAGACCCACCGGACCACCGCCGAACTTGTCGATCAAGACGCCTAGAACAGCACGATCCAACTGATCCAGCCCCTCCGCATCAATCTCAAGCATCTCCAGGGCGCGCCGCGCAATCTCCGCGTCAATCTTTCC
>RXOA01000095.1 GCA_003979035.1 Candidatus Bipolaricaulota bacterium | reverse complement strand
GTTCCTCGTCGAAGCGACGAGCATCGACGCAATGATCCGGGACCCAGCGAACGAGCTGATTCTTGCGGACGAGATGCCGATGCGGATGACGCAAGAGCTTCTTCTGAAAGGACTTTGCGTATCGTACCCGGTGGAATGGAATCGTGATCCTGAGGCGCCGCCGTGGCCGCTGTGGCTGGATGTCGGCCTGCTGCGTCGGCACAGCGGGGCGATGACCAGAGTGCAGCTTCTACAGATGGTCGATGCGGCGCTCCATGCAGACACGGATTCGATCACGCTGTGCACCGCAGAAGGACCGAACGAGGATGCTCCTCTCGCACTGCTGTGGGCGCAGACCCCTCAGGATGGTTGGGCGGCTGCAAGCCTGGGGGCGGTGTCGGGAGAAGCGACGCCCGCCCGGCTTCCGGCGTCGGCTTCCCCGGCGCTGAACATCGCCGCGACGCACGGAGCTCACGCTGACTACGTGCTGGTGGAGTGGGATGCGCCCAGAAGCTCGGGGATGACTGAAGTGCTTCGCTCTGCTCCCGGTGATGTGACGTTCAGTTCGATCGGGATGACCTCTGGCAACGTGTTCCGCGATGTCACCGCGGAGACTTGTGTCCGTTACGCCTATAGGGTCCGTCGCCTTACCGAAGATGGTGTGGGAATCGAGTCCGAGCTGTCCAGGGGGTATGTCGGGGAGGTGCCCGAGACGGTCCCCGCGATCCAGGCCACTGATGGGAACGAACCGAACGGGATTCGTGTCGAATGGACTCCGGCCGAAGGTGCGACGGAGTACATTCTGTACCGCTGCGAACCCGTCAGTGCTCCGACACAGAACTCGTCGAAGGTGTATCTCGTCTATCGGGGTCCTGAGACCCGATTCTTGGACACAGACGTCATCGCTGGCACGACCTACAGGTACACGGCGATCCCGCTCAATGGTTGCGGAACATCGGCTGTCGGCAATCCGGCCAATCAGGGATACGCTTCGCATGTCGAGCCGCCGAACGATACGGTCGTCCCGCCGCAGTGGTTCAGAGCGACGCTGGTTTCCCCGGACGATCACATCGAACTTGCCTGGTGTCCGGTGCCTGGAGCGGACGAGTACCAGGTCTGTCGTGCGTCCGCCTATGCGGGACTGTACGAGTGGGTTGCCACGACCTCCACGACGGCGTGGAGGGATGACGATGCGGAGTACTGCCAAGATTACTGGTATCGGATCCGAACCATGTCAGGTGACGGAGTGAGTCAGCTTTCCGCCGTCGCGTACGGCGTTTGTGGCTGCAAGCCGGGGAAGCCCCTGGAGGTCGGCGTGTCGGAGGCGATCTACCCCGATTCGATCCGGATCGAGTGGGAGGCGGGAGAACGCGCACAGTGGACCTGGGTGCTCCGCGCCAACGAGCCCGACGGACCGTACACGAAAATCGGGCAGACGGAGGATTGCGTCTACGTCGACACGGGACTTGTTCCCGGACAGCAGTTCTGGTACCGGCTCGAAGCACGGAACGAGTGCGGCGGAAGCGGCTGGACCAGCCAGATCCGAGGCAGCACAACCCCCGAGTAACTCAGTCTGTGGGGGCGGATCCGCTTGCTTTCGATCACGAATGGCGAGGCAGGAAGCAGGATCTGCCCCCCCCCACCGCAACCCTCCCAACACGTTGATCTCCATGCATCGAGCGGCACACGTACGGAACGTCGCGGCTCTCCTGCCGGCTGGCTGGCCATGAACCCGCGGCAGGCGAGCTCGGCTTCCCCCAGGTTCTTCCGCTGGAGAACGACGGCGAACCTTGCCTCGAGTCGCCGAATCAAGCACGATCGACAAGACGATGCTCGTACAGATCGCCGTTCTTGCCTGGACCTTCCTCGGCGAATCCCTGACAGGGCTTGAGAGCGCCGGATTGATTGCGGTTGCCGTCGGATCTCTGCATGTGAAGCTGCAGCGTGACAGCGGCGAGGACGACGCCAAGCCTAGGCTGTCGCTAGATCGCGGATTCATCGTAACGTGCCGACCTTGTAGAGAACACGTTGGCTGCTTGATCGCGGATCGCGCACTGCGTATGCTGATGCCCACAACTCGGCGGCGTATCCTGTCGCTGATCGACTCAAGTCCTTGCCCCACGCGTGGGGCGGGCAAAGGAGGTTGCTTATGTCTGTGAGAAGGGAATCCACATTCGCTGCCTCCGCGCGCACTCGATAGATTCTGTATTCCGCGATCTGTCATCCGATCCGGCTTTCTTCACCGCACGGCAGGCAGCACTCGACTGATCCAGGTCACCTGCAAACGTGTGCCGTGAAGGAGGCAGCGTTGTCGCATCTGCTTGAAGACAGAGACGTCGCGGAAAAGAACGCCGCGTATGAAGAAACAGCTACCGGGATCGCCGAACTCGATGCATTCGTCGATCAGGGACTGATCACGGGGATTTACGGCCGACTCTCCAGTGGGAAGGAAGGCACGATCTACTGCTGCCGGGCACATCCGTGCCTGAGGCGAAGGTTCGCGGCTGCGAAGGTCTACCGCCGGCACGCGGCGGGATCCTACAAGATGAGCGCCACCTACTTCGAGGGACGTGAGCGCGAGCTGAAACCGCAGGTCCTCCGCGCCATCCAGTCCCGATCACGTTTCGGAAAGGACATAGCGGAAGGATTGTGGGTGGGAGCCGAGTACACGAACCTGCAGCGTCTTGCGCGGGTGGGTGCATCCGTTCCCGTGCCGATCGCCGCTTCGGGGTCGGCGATTCTGATGGAGTATATCGGAAATGGGGCCGGGCCCGCCCCTCAACTGATCGGGTGTTCCTTCAGCCTTGACGAAGCCGAAGAGATCCATAGACAGATTCTGAAGCAGATCGAGCTGATGCTGAGGGCGCATCTTGTCCATGGGGATCTGTCACCCTACAACGTCCTTCTGTGGAAGGGAGAAGCTCGGATCATCGATCTACCGCAGGCCGTCGATCCACGGTTCAACCATGCTGCGTTCGATCTGCTGCAGCGCGACATTGGAAGTGTGACGGATTTCCTCTCCCGCTTCGGGGTGATCGCCCCGCCCGAGAACATCGCAACAAGGCTCTGGGAACGCTATCGGCGGGCGGAGTTGTGAGGCCACAGGTAGATTTTGCCTGTGTCAGAAAGCCGCGCGGAAAGGAGGGATGGCTTCTCGCAACAGCCGGCTCATCGTTGCAGTTGCCATCCCTTGAGCAGTTCCTCGACGGAACGTCGCCGCTCTTGTGCCGACGCGCTTCCCAAGAATCCTCGATACGTCATCTCGGCGAGGCTCATCTTCTTCCGCTTGAGAACAGCGGCGAATTTCGCCTCGATCTCGGTCAGCATCTCGTGAAGCTCCTCGCGGGAAAAACGCCGATAGCCATCGCGATGATGGATGAAACGGGGCTCGAATCGTTCACTGCGCAGAGGTTTGAAACCCGCCGGCGGGTTGCCGTAGCAGACCATCGCAATCGGGAACGCAAACGGAGGCAGATCGAACAGCTTGCGGTGCTCTCGCGCGTGGCCGAGGATGTCACCGATGTAGCAGGAGCCGACGCCCAGGGATTCGGCGGCGATCACCGAGTTCTGCGCAGCGACGAGGGCATCGCAGCAGGCCATCAGAAGCTCGGGGAAATCCGGTTTCCGATACGGCTCTCCCGCTTGCGCGCATGTGCCGGGAACATCATCGGCCTCGAACAGGTCGACCCACCGCTGCAGGTCGGCGAGGAAGATGAGAACGAGTGGCGCATCGGCGATGAATGCGTGGCCGCACGTTCTGGCAAGGTTGCGCTTCTTCTCCGCGTCGTCCACTTCGAGAACGGTGTAG
>RXOA01000094.1 GCA_003979035.1 Candidatus Bipolaricaulota bacterium | reverse complement strand
GTGCTCTACCGCGGTGTCGCGCACCGCTTGTACCAGGCGGTCAGCCGTCCCGGCAGGCACACGGCCATCGAAGGGATCGAGCACATCGACAAGGTCATCGAGATCGATCAATCCCCGATCGGACGGACACCTCGATCCAATCCCGCCACCTACACCAAGTTGTTCGATGAGATCCGTTCCCTGCTCTCGCGGACCCCGGATGCGAAGCTGCGCGGATACGCGGCGGGCAGGTTCAGCTTCAATGTCAAAGGCGGGCGGTGCGAGGCCTGTCAAGGGCAAGGGCAGGAGAAGATCGAGATGCACTTCCTTCCCGATGTCTACGTGCCTTGCGACATCTGCAAAGGGACGCGGTACAACCGCGAGACGCTTCAGGTGAAGTACAAGAACCGTTCGATCGCCGGGATCCTCGACATGACGGTTTCCGAGGCGCTCGATTTCTTCGCCAACATTCCGAGAATCCATCGACGCTTGCAGACTCTCTACGATGTCGGCCTCGCCTACATCCAGCTCGGCCAGCCGGCAACGGAGCTTTCCGGCGGGGAAGCGCAACGGATCAAGCTCGCCAAGGAGCTGTCCCGCCGTTCCACCGGCAAGACGCTGTACATCTTGGACGAGCCGACGACCGGACTTCACACGGCGGACGTCGAGAAACTGCTGGAGGTCCTTCATCGCCTTGTCGAGAGCGGCAACACGGTCGTCGTGATCGAGCACAATCTGGACGTGATCAAGACCGCCGATTGGATCCTCGACCTCGGACCCGAGGGCGGGGACGCGGGGGGGATGGTTATCGCCAGCGGAACACCGGAGCAGATCTCGCTGCATCCCGATTCCTACACCGGGGCATACCTGAAGCCGATCCTCGCCAGGGCACCGCTCTAGCTCAAGGTCAGCCCGCCGAACGCGGTGCGGATTCCGTCGAGAAGCATCTGCACGGACACGGTCATCAGCACCATCCCCATCAGTCTCTCCATCGCGATCAGCCCCCGGGGGCGAATGAACCGGCGTAACGCGAGGGCGGCAACGATCAGGCCGGTCGACACGACCCACGCGGCGGCAATCGCCGCGCTCAACTGAAGCGTCTCCAGTTGCTCGCCCGCCTGCGAGGCAAGCAACATCACCGTCGCCATCGCCGAAGGTCCGGCAATCAGGGGGATGGCGATCGGGACGATGAACGGCTCGCCTTCGGGCGTCGCGCCGAACATCGCCCCCTCCCCTTTTCGCGGGAAAATCATGCGAATCGCAATCAGAAACAGCACGACCCCGCCGGCGACACCAAGCGCCGATTCGGAGATCCCGAGCAAGGCGAGGATCGAGCGGCCGGCAAACTGGAACACGATCAGGACGGCGAGCGCGATCAGCGATTCGCGAACAAACGTTATCACTTGACGCCGAGGCTTCACGCGGTCAATCAGCACAAGAAGAAGGGGGATATTCCCCAACGGATCCATCACCAGAAACAACAGGAATGCTGCTGCAGCGATCCTCATCGTTCGGTCCCTGTCTCGGTTCCGGTTCCCGTCCCGCACGCATGCGGGGTTGGGGTGCGAAACAGCAAGAAGCGAGATGCAGCACGGCGCCGCCGATACCGCGCCTGTGCCTGCATCTCGCTTCTCCCCTTCGTTTCGCTCATTCCGTCAACAGGACGGGGCTACAAACCGCACGACCGGCTTACATAGATGATTCCCGTCGCCTGCGACCTGACTCCGCTGTCATCGGTGACCGTCAGCGTCAGGGCATAGCGGCCGGACGTGGTGTAGGTGTGGGTCACTTCGATCCCCGATGTGGTCGATCCGTCGCCAAAATCCCACTCATAGCGAATCAGATTCCCGTCCGCGGCCCGAGAGTAGCCGGCATCGAGCTTGAGGGTTTGCCCGACGAGAATTCCGGAACAGGACGGCAGCCCGCTGATCACCGCCAACGGACGATCTCCGCCCCCGCCGCAGCTCGAACCGGGATCCGAGCACGTTCCATCCGGGGTCCCTTCCTGAACGAAGACGGCACAGCGTTCGGTGCAGACTGCGCCCCGCGAATCGGTGACCGTCAGCGTCACGACGTAGTACCCGGGATCCGTGTAGACGTGGGAAGCGTTGACCCCGGTGGCCGTCGTTCCGTCGCCGAAGTTCCACTCGTAGGAGCTCACACTGCCGGTTGGCGCCACGGATGCGGCCGCATTGAACAAGACCGCATCGCCGGCGGGCGGGGTGTCGTTGGTCACGTCGATCGACGCCACCGGTGGAGCTTCCGTCACGAGGATCGCCGTCCGCTCCACCGTGACCTGTCCGCTGTTGTCGGTAATCGTCAGCTTGGCAAGGTACGTCCCCGGGAGGGTGTAGGTATGGGTCGCCGACGATCCGCTCGCCGAGCCGGGATTGTGCGGATCGCCGAAATCCCATCGATAGTCCACAATCGTTCCGTCGTCGCGGGACATGATCCCGCTGAAGTTGACCGCAAGCGGCGCCGGACCTGATTCCACCGAAGCGTCGAGCACAGCCACGGGCGGTTCGTTGATCCCGAGCGTCTGCAGCAGGTCACAGCCGGCAAGGAAAACCGGCACCATCATCACCACGAGCAATACGAGTCGACGTTTCATCTTCACTCCCCCTAGGAGCAGTCCCCACCGGTTTCGAAATTGCCGTCCAAATCGGCGTTGCACGGCGGGCCGCCGATGATCTTCACCGCACGAATGAACGTGGACGCGCCCCCGTCTTCATCGGTGACGGTCAGGACGACGTTGTACGTTCCCGGCCACAGGAAGCGGTGCTGTACCGCGGTTCCCGAATCCGTGCATCCGTCGCCGAAGTTCCAATCGCAGAACTCGACCTCTCCGTCATCCGAAGATCCCGTGGCATCGAAGGTGATCCATTCGCTGGCTCCGACAACATACTCATCGCCCATCGCACTCCTGGGGGAATACGTGAACGTTGCGGAAGGCGGCGGATTCAGTGCCTCGACTTCCATCGTCGCCGCAGAACTCAAGCCTTGACCGTCGATCACCGTAAGCTTGACAACATACTGCCCATCGGATTGATACGTGTGATCCACCACCGGGCCGCTGCCCGCGCCCCCGTCTCCGAAATCCCAGAGGTACGAGGCGATATCCCCGTCGGGATCGTAGGATGGCGTGGCATCAAAGCATGCCGTGAACGGAATGAGCTGTGCAGATGTCGTTGCCGAGAACATGGCCAGCGGTTCCTTCTCCGTGGTGGCAATGCACCCCGACAGCGCCACCAGCAATCCGATCCCGATTGTCGCAACCAGCAGAACTGCTCTCACCCGTTTCATCGCATCACTCCTTCTCGTTCGCGCCCGGAATCGCAATCTCCAGGGAGAACCCGATTCTGACCGTTATCCCGCTGAGGTCCGTTCCATCCACGGGACCGTTCCCGTCGAGATCGGGGCGCTGGCCGGATCCGTCGGCCAGCGAGGCCTGTGCGTAGCGATAAGCGACCGCCGTCTCGATCGAAAACCCCGCGAACACGGGAATCGAAACGCTAAGGGACGCTTCCAGGCCAAATCCCCCCCCGCTGTACTGCGTTTGAGCATCCGGAGGCAGGCCGGACAATGCCTCCGGGTACTCCAAGGGGATCTCGAACAAACTGGTGTGGGAAAGGCCCACGAAGTAGTACCCCGCCGCCAATTCGCCACCCAGGATGATTCCCGCATCGAGGAAGTCGAACGTCATGTCGAGCAAGGCGCCTACAGCCACGAGATCGACGGCCATCTCGACCTTCGAGATCTCGCTGGTATCCGTAGACAAGTACTGGCCGTTCATCTCGCCGGCGGCTCTCGCGTACGAAAGCTTGCCGCCAAGACCCAGCCACTCATTGAGCCGGTAGCGCTCCGCAGCTTCCAGACAGATCCCTCCGCCGAGTCGCTCCATCTCGGGGACCTGCCCTTCCACATTCGGAAGAAGGGCGAGCGTGTCGTTGACATGACGAATGATTGCATTGACACGATCAACGTCCGCATTCAGCTCGACCAATGCGACAGCAGTGGGTCCGCCTCCAACGGCGAACTCCAACGATCCCGCGGCCGCAGGCCAGGCGAGAAGTAGCAGTAAGCAGATTGCAGCTAGCCCCTTCATGTCTCCCCTCCTAGGAACATCCAGGGAGTGGGGAAGGACGCCTTGTTGACGCCCTTGCCACCCGGTAGGGCTAGCCTACGACCGAACGATCACGGACCGATAGTGCAAGATTCCTTCGAACGGACGAACTCCTTCAGCCGCATGCCGGACCTATGTCCGACCGACGGCGGACCGCAGGGCGCTCAATGCGGACTCGATGTCCGAATCACCGATGTCAAGGTGGGTCACCATGCGCATTTGGC
>RXOA01000093.1 GCA_003979035.1 Candidatus Bipolaricaulota bacterium | reverse complement strand
GATGCGGTAAATCGACGTTGTTGTTCTCGATTGCCGGCCTGTTGACTCCCTGCGCCGGATCGATCTCGATCGACGGCCAAGCGGCGGCCAAGCCGCGTCGCGACGTGGCGCTCATCCTCCAGAATGCCGGCCTTCTTCCGTGGAAGACCGTGTGGCAGAACGCCAATCTCAGCCTGAGATTGGGAAGAGAACCTCGCGAGAGAACCGCGGCCGACGTCCTTCGCGAACTTGGCCTTTACGACGTGCGGGACCGGTTTCCGTCCGAACTGTCCGAAGGGATGAAGCGCCGTGTCGGCATTGCGCGAGCCCTGTCCACGTCTCCCTCGGTCATGTTGATGGACGAGCCGCTTGCGTCGCTGGATACGTTGACGCGGGAGCGGATCCAAGACCTGTTCCTGCGGCTGTGGCACCGGCACGGATTCTCGCTGCTCATCGTCACGCACGACATCGAAGAGGCAGCGTTTCTCGGACAGAGGATCATCGTGCTCAGCGACCGCCCGGCAAGGGTGAACGCGGTGGTCGACAATCCGAACATGGGAGACCTCGAATTCCGCCGCAGCGATGCATTTTACGCTACGATGGCCGCGTTGCGGGAGGCGTTGGAGCAATGAGAACCAGACCAAGGCTCGAGAAGCCGGATGCAGGATCGAGGTCGGAACTGGAATCGGGACCGGGATCGGGATCCCATGGAGCCGGATGGCTCGATCGACTTCGTCATCAAGGAGCGGTCCACCAAATCGCGCGTTACGTGGCCAGCATCGTTCTTCTTCTCGCGTGTTGGGAGATCGCCAGCCTCATCATCACCGCGGTGAAGGGGCGTGCCTTGCTTCCCGGTCCCTACAACGCGATTTCCGAGGTGATCCGCCTGGCGCCGATTCTCTTTCGTCACTTCTGGGTCAGCGCTTGGAGGTTGGTGTTGGCAATGCTGCTCGCGTTCTCCGCCGGGTACCCTCTGGGCCTGCTGATCGGCCACGAAAGAAAGCTGGATGAGATCATCTCGCCGATCATCTACATCGTGTATCCAATCCCTCAAGTGGCGTTTATCCTGTTGCTGTTTCTTGTGTTCGGAATCGGAAACCCGGTCAAGGTAGCGATTGTCGCCGTGGCCCTGTTCTTCCAGATTCTCGTGTCCGCGCGCGGGGCGGCAAAGCTGATCGACCAGGAGCACCTCACCAGCGTCTTGTCCGCCGGGGCCTCCCGCTGGCAGATCTACCGCCATGTCGTGGTTCCGGCAACCCTGCCGTCGATTCTGACGAGCTTGCGCGTCAGTGTCGGACTAGGAATGGCGTTTCTGTACATTGCCGAGACAACGGCAACGATGGCGCCGGGATTGGGAAGTTTCGTCAAGTCCAGTCAGTTCAATCAGGCCCAGGCGTTCGCCGGAATTCTCATGATGGCCGTTTTGGGCCTCATCCTCTACATTGCCATCGATATTCTGGAACGGGTGCTGTGCCGGTGGAAGTACGTCCGTCATCGTGGAGGTTGATGGCATCATGCGTCTCGAGCGAGTATCGGAGCGGAGCCGGAGACAGAATCCAAACCACACCAGGGATTCCAGGTGCGCCGTTCGATGAATGGAAACAAGATCAAGCTTCTTGTCGTCGCCAACACAAAGCGCAAAGGGGCGCTCCCCGCACTCACCATGCTCAACGAGTGGTGCAGCCGGCATGGAATTGAGCCCCACATCCTTACCGAGCCGGTCGCCGCAAACCACGTTCCGGAGTACTCGTTGGTCGTCGCCCTCGGAGGAGACGGCACGGTGCTGCGCGCCGCCGGGTATGTCGCCGACTCGGGGACTCCAATCCTCGGCTCCAACGTCGGCACACTCGGCTTCCTCACCCAGGTCGCTTCGGAAGATCTGATCCAGGCGTTGGAAGCCGTCCTCGCCAGCCGATACAGCATCGAGGAGCGAATGCGAATCGCCTACCGCGTTCGGGACGGAGCATTCTCGGGGACCGTCTTGAACGACACGGTCGTCACCGGAGCAACGGACTCGAGATTCTGCGAATTGGAGCTGTCCTGGCGTGACGGACAAGTAGCGACGTACCCCGGCGACGGCATCGTTCTCTCGACAGCAACGGGTTCGACAGCCTACAGTCTGTCCGCGGGCGGCCCGATCATCGTCCCGCCGGCGGCATGTATCCTCGCCACGCCGCTCGCTTCGCATAAGCTCGGACTCCGCTCGATCCTCTTCCCCGCGGACGAGGTTCTCGCCATCCGCTGCCTCACGCCGGCACGCCTCATCGCGGACGGCGACCCGATCTGCGACCTTCACCCTGGCGATTCGTTGACGATCATGCAGTCTTCGGTTCCCACGCAACTTGTCCGCATCGACAATGCCCCATCGTTCTTCCGTATCCTGACCGAGAAGCTCAACTGGGGAGACAGTTCGATGCGAGAGGCCGAACAGCCGGAGAAGGGCTCGGCGCCAAGCGATCCATCATCGGATTCCCGACACGAAGCCTGATGAACACACGCACGCAAGGATCGAGCACACCACAGAAAGCGACAATCGAAGGAGACCCGGAAGATGCATACCACAAGTCGAATCCTGGACGGCATTTTCCCGCCAATCCCGACCCCGTTTGATTCCAACGACGAACTCGCGCTGAAGCCGTTGGCGCGAAACATCGCATGGTGGACACGTCGCGGGGTTCGAGGGATCGTCGTTCTTGGATCCAATGGCGAGTCGGCCCATCTGAGCGATGCCGAACGGGCGGACGTCGTAGCCGCGGCGCGACATGCACTGAGCGATGATCAGCCACTGATCGCCGGAACGGGCGCGATGACCACACGGCACACCATCGCGCTCACCGCTACCGCGGCGGCGGCCGGCGCCGACGCCGTGCTCGTGTTGCCGCCGTTCTACTATCGCGCTCAGATGACCGACCGAGCGCTGGTCACTCATTTCCGCGCCGTGGCCGATGCCTCGCCGGTGCCGGTTGTCCTCTACAACATGCCACGATGCACGGGAATCGATCTGTCGATCGACGCGGTGTCGACGCTTGCCGAACACGAGAATGTCTGGGGAATAAAGGACTCCGGCGGAAACCTTGCCAAAATGGCGTCGATTCACGCGGCAACACCGTCGTCGTTTCGGATTCTCGCCGGCTCCGCCGGCTTTCTGCTCCCTGCGCTTACGGTCGGGGCCACGGGGGGAATCGTCGCCCTCGCCAATCTGGCGCCCGCAGAGTGCGTGGCGCTGGTTCGCCATGTGCTTGACGGGAAGCTGGACGCTGCGCGGTCCCTTCAGCTTGCGCTCGCCCCGCTGAACACGGCGGTGACTTCCGAATGGGGGGTCCCGGCGCTCAAGGCATCGCTCGATCTTCTTGGGCTCTACGGCGGCCCCGTCCGCCCTCCGCTTCTCCCCGTCGAAGCCTCCGTTCGAGAAACGCTTCGTCGATTGCTCGTTCAAGCCGGGCTTCAGACGCCCGAAGAAAGGATCCTGTGATGCAAAGAAAAGGCCGATCGCTGCTGATGATCCCCGGACCGATCGAATTCGAGCCCGAAGTCCTTCAAGCTCTGGGCGCACCCACGACAAGCCATGTCTCCGCAGGGTTTATCGAGACGTTCGGTCGCGTCCTCGAGCAAATGAGAGATGTATGGTTCTCTCCTTCCGGGAAGCCGTTCGTGTTGGCCGGTTCAGGGACGCTGGCCATGGATATGGCCGGAGCCAACCTGATCGAATCGGGTGACCGCGCGCTGGTGCTGGTCACTGGTGTATTCGGCGAGCGGTTCGTCGACTTGCTGGAGCGATACGGCGCCGAGGTCACCGCGCTTCGGGCGCCGGTCGGCAAGACGGTTGAGATGAGCAAGGTCGAGGAAGCGCTGGCCGCGAAGACCTACAAGGTGATGACGCTCACGCACGTCGACACGTCAACCGGTGTCCGAAGCGACGCCCGCGCGTTTGGGGAGCTCGGACGAAGACATGACGTGCTCACCGTGCTGGACGGCGTCTGCTCCGTCGCCGGCGAAGAGATCCGTCAAGACAAATGGGGGATCGATGTCGTTCTGACGGCGTCTCAGAAAGCGATCGGCGTCCCCCCGGGGCTGGCGCTGCTCGTCGCGTCCCCACGCGCACTGGAAGCCTTCGGCAGACGCGTAACTCCTGTGCAGAATTACTACGCTGATTGGCAAAAGTGG
>RXOA01000092.1 GCA_003979035.1 Candidatus Bipolaricaulota bacterium | reverse complement strand
GTGAGCGTCGGAGACGAACTTTCGTTCGACAAGGTGCTCCTCATCGTGGACAAGGACGATGTGCGCGTCGGCACCCCCTACCTCGAAGGAGCGACCGTGAATGGCACGCTCGATGAGGAAGGACGCGGCGACAAGGTAATCGTCTACAAGTTCAAGAGGAAGAAGGGGTATCGCCGAAAACAGGGACATCGACAAGCTTATATGCGTACGCGCGTAACTGCGATCGTGGGGTAGTGTCAACATGAGAGAAATCTGGATCCGTCGCGACGCAAGGGGCCGGATCACCGGAGTCACGGCGCATGGTCTCTCCGAGCGCGTCAGCGATGCTATTGTGATTCGATTGTTCCAGGCATGCGCAACGACGCTGTCCGAGTACTTGCACTTGGCGACGCCACTTGATGTTGACGGTGACCTCACCCTGAACGTAGATCGGACCGACGTGCATCTGAGTCGGGAAATCGATGCGATCACCGAGATGTTCGTCACGGGCCTGAAGCAGGAAGCGACAGAAGCGTCAGACACTCTCGTGATCCACGACGGAATTGTCGAGGTCCCGGTATAGCCGACCGCAGGACGGCGCGGCACACGCACAGGATTCAGGCGTGGACCCCGTACAAGGAGTTGACATGGCTCATAAAGCAAGTACAGGATCGACCTCAAATGTTCATGACAGTCCGGGACAGCGTCTCGGTGTGAAGCGTTTCGGGGGCGAGTGGGTTGAAGCAGGATCGATCATCGTGCGACAGCACGGAACGAAGTTCGGGCTCGGCAAGAACGTGGGGATGGGGCGCGACTACACCATCTACGCCAAAGCTGCCGGCTACGTTTCGTTTGAAGGAAACCGCAAGAAGTACGTCAACGTGGTTTCCGAAGTCAGCTAACTTCAAAGGAGCGCTCCCCCATCCTCCCGATGTTTCTTGACGAAGCGATCATTCGAGTTCGGGGCGGGCACGGGGGGAATGGTGTGATCACCTTCGCGTCTTCGTACCTGAAGAAGCGCGGAGGCCCCGACGGAGGCAACGGAGGCAACGGCGGGGACATCCTTCTCGTTGCCGACAGCAGTCTGTCCACACTTTACGCGTTTCGGAATCAGCCGCTGTTCGCCGGCGGCAACGGCGCCGGCGGCGGGCGGAACAACGCCCAGGGCGCCTGCGGGGAGGATCGGATTGTCCGCCTTCCGCAAGGCACGGTTGTGTATGATGCCGGATCGCGGGAGATGATTGCAGATCTCTCCACCGAGGGGGAGACGCTGGTTGTCGCCAGAGGCGGGAAGGGCGGCCGGGGCAACCGGGCGTTTACAACCGCCGTTCGGCAGGCACCACGAATCTGTGAACGCGGACTTGGTGGAGAGCGGATCACGCTCCGCCTTGAACTGAAACTGCTCGCGGACGTCGGTCTGATCGGATTTCCAAACGTCGGTAAATCCAGTTTGATCGCGCGGATCTCGGGGAGCCGTGCCAAGGTCGCGGACTACCCGTTCACAACGATCGTTCCCAACCTCGGCGTGGTCGATGTCGACGGGGTCCACCAGTTTGTTGCCGTGGATGTCCCGGGATTGGTCGAGCAGGCGCACGAAGGCAAAGGGTTGGGCGACCAATTCCTGCGTCATGTCGAACGCACCCGCGTGCTGGTGCACCTCATCGACCTTGCCTGCCTGGACGGTCGAGATCCTGTGGACGCGTACACCACGATCTGCAATGAGCTGGAGGCGTTTCATCCCAATCTGGTGAAACGCCCGATGATCGTCGTTGGAAACAAGGCGGATCTCGTCGATGAGGAACGAATCGCTGCCATCCGGGAGCAGTTCCGAGAGATCAACGTCATGCTCTACCCGATTTCGGTCGCAACCGGGTACGGTGTGCGCGATCTTGTCAAGCGCACGTATCACGTTCTGAGTGGGATCCCTCGGGAAGAGCAGCCCGCGGCCGTGGTTCGCCGTCGGGTCTACCGCTTTGACGCCCACGATGAAGGGTTCCGCGTCGTTGCCGATGAGTCCGGGTACTCGGTTCGCGGACGCAAGATCGAAGAACTGGTCAAGATGCTCGTTCTCGACAGCGACGATGCTTGGGAGTATCTCGGGAAACGACTGGACCGGATGGGTATCATCAAGGAGCTGGAGCGAGCGGGAGCGAAAACGGGGGACGTCGTTCGGATCGCCAATGTGGAGTTCGAATTTGAAAGGTAGAGTGGGCGTTTTCGGGGGAACCTTCAATCCCCCGCACCGCGGCCACATCAGAGTTGCCCAGAGAGCGTTTGATCAGTACAGTCTCTCCAAGGTGCTTTTTGTTCCAAGCGGCGTCCCGCCTCACAAGATCGTGGCGTGCGGCGTGACCCCGCTGCAGCGTTATGAGATGGTTAGGCGAGCAATCCAAGGGCATCCGGGTTTCGATGTTTCGCGGATCGAGATCGACCGTGCCGGTCCCTCGTACACGGTCGACACCATCCGTGAGCTCTCGAGGCACTATCCCGAAGGGATGTGTTTCATTGCTGGAGCTGATTTGGTGCTCGACATTGAGAGCTGGAAGGAGCCGCAAGCGTTGTTGACCGAGGTTCCGTTTGTTCTCGCGCCGCGACACGGCATCGGAAACGAGGCGTTCTCGAGTCCGACGTTTCGCGGGGCCGGTCTGTTCTTTCTTGACATGGAGGAGGTTGACCTCTCCTCACGGTGGCTTCGTGCACGAATTGCACGGGGGGAAGGCTTCTCGGAATGGGTCCCTGCCGAAGTGGCAGTTTTCATCCGGGAGCATCGGCTGTACCGCACAAACGGCGCAGCGTAGCGTAACGTACCAGGAGGTTGGCATAGCGAGAAGACCGACGCAGCCCAAGATGCGCGTCAACGAGCGGATTCGCGAGCCCGAAGTTCGCGTGATCGACGAGACCGGTGAGAATCTTGGGGTTATGAAGACCGACGCGGCTTTGGCGCTGGCGCGCGAGAAAGGATTCGACCTCGTGGAGGTCGCAGCCAACGCCAATCCCAAGGTATGCCGAATCGTCAACTACGGGAAGTTCCATTACCAGATGGAGAAGAAGGAACGAAAGCAGCGCCACCAATCCCAGCTCAAGGAAATGAAGTTCACGATCAAAATCGGTGAACACGACTTCCAGACAAAGATGCGTCGTGTACGTCAATTCCTTGAGAAGGGAGACATGGTTCGGATCGGCGTCTTCTTTCGGGGACGTGAGGTCGTTCACGCCTCGCGCGGTCGAGACCTTCTCAATCGCGTCGCAGAACAAGTGCAGGACATCGCCCGCGTAGACGAACAACCACGGGCTCGGGGGCGAGTGCTGCAGATGCTACTCGTTCCGACACAGCAGAAGCCACAGGGAGATTAGGATGCCCAAACAGAAGTCTCATAGCGCCGCCGGCAAGCGGTTCAGGAAGTCCAAGTCGGGCAAGCTGTTTCACCACATGTCCAACTACTTCCACAAGAATATCAAGAAACGGTCGAAATCCGTGCGCCAGGCGCGTTCTGACAAGGAACTCACGGGTGGACAGGCGAAGCGGATCAAGCGGATGATATCGAGCTAAGCTAGGAGGAATTAAGGATGCCACGCGCACGAGGAGGCAACAAGCGCAAGGAGAGCCGTAAGAAGATTATGGCTCAGGCCAAAGGCTTCAAGGGCAAGCGGGGGACTTCGCATCGAATTGCCAAACAAGCCGTGATGAAGGCCATGAAGAACAGCTACATCGACCGTCGTCGCCGAAAGCGGGACTTCAGGAGACTGTGGATCACGCGCATCGGAGCGGCGGCGAAGCTCAACGGACTCTCCTATTCCACGTTCATTAACGGAATGGAGAAGGCCGGCGTGCAAATCAACCGCAAGATGCTCGCCGACGTAGCCGTACGAGATGCGGCGACATTTGGCAGGCTGGCGGAGATCGCCAAGCAAGCGCTTGCCGCCGAGTAGCCGCAGACGGTGGATTTCGGCATCGACATCCCGAGGCCTTGATCGGAGTCGTTGTCTCGAGAGAAAGCGGGATGTGGTGCGATCTGTCGAGTGATGGAACGGAAGCTTCACCGCAATGGCCGGGCACAGAAGTCCGAATTCTGTTGCCAAGACGTGCCCGGTCTGACGACAAGGGTGCTTCGGGTGGATCGATCCGCGTGTGGTCCCGCCCGGAAATGGTCTCTGTCCGCTCGCCCATCCCGCGAACCTCGGGCGCTCAGAGAATGACAGGGGCCGCTGCGGAGATGCTGGCGTCATTGCTTTCGGGAGGCCCCGCCTCAGACTTAGGGGACTCACATGGATGAAGTGCAGAGAACGATCCGACTGGGCGTTCATGGGCTCGAATTCCGGGGCAATCATGGCGTGTTTGAGCAGGAGCGCCAAACCGGAACCCGGTTCCGCGTCGACATCGAGATCGAGGCAGATGTCGCCGTTGCCGTTTCAAGCGACGAGCTTGATGATTCCATCGATTACCAGGAGATCGCGAAGATCATCGACACCGTAAACCGCAGCCGTTCCTACCACCTCATCGAGTCTCTTGCGGCAGCAATGGTCGATGCGCTTCTTCGCGGCCTTCCGCGCGCCCGCCGTGTCTTTCTTCGTCTGTCCAAGTTGTCGCCTCCCGGTTTTCCGGCGGGTGCGGCAACGTTCGTGGAATTCACGAGAAGCCGCGAATGACCGTTCATGAGGCCTTTTTATCGCTAGGTACGAACCTGGGGGATCGAGTCGATCAGCTACGCAGCGGATGCGAACATCTTCGTCGAGAGGGAGTGCACATCGTTTCCAGGTCCTCTGTCTATCAGACCGATCCGGTCGATTTCCTTGAGCAATCTGATTTTCTGAATCAGGTTGTCCGTGTCGAGACGGCTGCTTCGGCGCAGGATCTGCTGGCGATCTGCAAGCGGATCGAACGTGCCCTCGGACGCGAGCCGGGAGGCATTCGTTTTGGCCCCCGTCCGCTCGATATCGACATCCTGCTCTACGATGATTGCATCGTGGACACGGAGATGCTCTCCATCCCGCATCCGCGGATGATGGCGCGTCGATTCATGCTCGTTCCCCTTGTCGAAATCGATTCAAACCTCCGCGACCCGATCAGTCATCGGTTGTTCTCTCAGATTCTCGCAGGGCTCGATGAGGAAAAGAAGGTGACAAAATTTCTGACAACAAGCTGTTGATATCAATCAATACCGACTCCAGTGGCGCCAAACGAACTCGCGTCGCCGTGGTCGAAGATGGCATCCTGATGGAGATCTACTACGGCCATCCGACTCGGGAGCGAATCGTCGGCAACATCTACAAAGGACGAGTGGAGGATGTACTCCCCGGCATGGGATCGGCGTTCGTCGATGTCGGCGAGAAGAAAAGTCTGTTCCTGTCTCAGGGGGAAATCAACGACAGGATTCTGATCGACCACGGCCAGAAACCGTGGCATGGTCCCGCCGCCATCCACAAAGTGCTCAAGCGGGGCGATTCGGTCATCGTTCAGGTCCGCCGCGAGGGGATCGGTTCGAAGAATCCTCAAGGAACGACGAAGATCAGCATTCCCGGCCGTTTCTGGATTTTCCTTCCGACCGAAGATCGGCTCGGCGTATCGCGCCGCATCGAAAGCGTCCGCGACCAACGCCGGCTTCGGCGCGTGGCAAGGGAGATTCGTGATCCCGGCTTCGGCCTGATCGCGCGCACGGCAGCGGAAGCCGCCAGCGACCAAGAGCTTGTGCGCGACTATGAGCTTCTGCGAGACACCTGGAACGAGATCAACAAGGCAGCCAAGGCTTCGAAGAGCACGCAGCTTCTCTACAAAGGTCTCGGACTCGTGCAGACGATTCTCCGCGATCGCCTGTTGCCTAACCTGGGGCAAGTGGTGGTTGATTCCGAATTCCTGTACGAGAAGATCCTCTATTTCCTCGACTACATGAACATGGACACCTACCGCGATCGCCTGCGACTGCATGAGGGCAAGCAGCCGCTGTTCCAGATGCACAACGTGGAGCAGCAGATCAAGGAATCGCTCAAGCGACGTGTCGACCTGGCCGGAGGCGGATTCCTCGTATTCGACGAAACGGAAGCCCTTGTGGCAATCGACGTCAATACAGGAAGCGACGTCCGGCACAAGAACCAGCAAGCGGCCATTCTCAATACGAACCTGGAGGCTTGCCAGGAGATCGCGCGTCAGCTCCGATTGCGGCAAATCGCGGGGATCATCATCGTCGACTTCGTCGACATGGAAGCCCCGGAAGACGAGCGGCAGCTTGTGGATACCATCCGTACCGCTCTCAAGAGAGATCGCGTTCCGTCGGATTTCATTGACATCACCGGCCTCGGGCTTGTCGAGATTACCCGCAAGCGCAAGAGCGCCAGCCTTTCGGAGATGTTGGAGAACGCGGAGTTCGACGCTTGATCTTGATTCCGTTTTGGCGCCTGGCTAGAATGCGCAGTGAAGCTTGACTCGGGCGAAGAACTTCGTTGTTCGCTTTGAGGTGAGATCGGGGCGAATAACTTCGTTGTTCGCTTTGAGGTGAGATCGGGGCGAAGAACTTCGTTGTTCGCTTTGAGGTGAGATCGGGGCGAATAACTTCGTTGTTCGCTTTGAGGTGAGATCGGGGCGAATAACTTCGTTGTTCGCTTTGAGGTGAGATCGGGGCGAATAGCTCAGCTGGGAGAGCGTTCGGGTCACATCCGAAAGGTCGCAGGTTCGAGCCCTGCTTCGCCCACCAGATTCTCGAAGTCGAACCGCCGGGGCCAGTATTGGATTCCGGCGGTTGTTGCTGAAACGGAAGATTCCATCGAGCGGCCGTCCGCGTCTTGCGACGCCCGAACGGGTGGGAGGCAATCGGAGTGAACATTCTCGTCACCGGGGGAACAGGCTTTGTCGGTTCGGCCGTGGTCAGGGCATTGCTTGCGCGCGATCGGGACTCCTCGGATTCCGTGCGTGTGCTGGCGCGGCGCGATTCTCCGCGCGGGAACCTGGACGGCCTTCCGGTTGAGATCGTGCCCGGAGATATCACCACTTTGCCTTCGCTCCGGGCGGCGGTGGCCGGTTGTGACGAGGTCTACCATGTTGCCGCGCTCTACACATTCTGGGAGACACACCCCGGTGACTCGTTCCGAGTCAACGTCATCGGGACGCACAACGTCCTTCGCGCCTGCAAGGAGGCAAACGTCGGGCGGATCGTGTACACGAGCTCCGTCGCTGCGCTGGCCACGCCGCACGATGCAACCCCGGTCTCGGAAACCACACCGGTCAATCCGTCTCGGATTGTCGGTCCCTACAAGAAGAGCAAGTACATGGCGGAGCAAGTGGCGCTGAAGTTCGCTGCCTCGGGTCTTCCCGTGGTGATCGTCAATCCGACCTACCCCGTCGGGCCGCGAGACGCCAAGCCAACCCCCTCGGGTGCCGTCATCGTCGATTTCCTCAACGGCAGGATGCCCGCCTATCTTGATACCGGGATGAACATCGCCGACGTCGATGTTGTCGCGCAGGGCCACTTGCTTGCCGCGAGGTCCGGCACGCCGGGCGAACGATATATCCTTGGCGGCGAGAACATCTCGATGAGAACGATGCTCGCCATGCTTGCCGAGATCAGCGGCCTCCGGGCGCCGAGAGTGCGCTTGCCGGCGCGGCCACTGCTTCCGCTCGCCAAGGCAAACGCCGCGTTGTGCCGGATCACCGGCAAGACCCCGAGGATGACGCCGGACACGATCCGAATGGCGCTTCACCCGATGTACTTCGATTCGGCCAAGGCCGTCTCCGAACTGGGGTATGAAGCAAGGCCGGCCGCAGCGGCGCTCGAGAAGGCAGTCCGTTGGTACGCTGACAACGGCTACGCCCGACGGGTCCGAGTGGCTGCCGCAAACGGCTAATCGCAGGGCGTGCAGGACTGGCTGGCAACCCTTGCACAGCTTGTCTCGCACACGCGCTGCCGCAGCAATCGCATGCCCGATCCGATCTCATCGCGCCACCATGTGGCGAGCACCGTGCACACGGGCTTGCGGCTCCGACGAGAAATCCATGGATCGTCACTCACGCCGGATGGTCGGAGGACGTCAGATCCTGGGTGGCAAGCTCTTCACCAGCGCGCAATTCTTTCTCGTATGCGTGGGTCAGTTCGCTCACGTGCATGCCCACCTTCTCATACAGGCGGGTCGCGCCGGTGAGACTTGCCGCATCGACGTCGAGAGCAACCTTGCCTAGGCCGCGCCGATGGCACACTCGAAACGTGTGCCGCAGCAGGGCCTCAGCAAGCCCCCGCCGCCGCCAAGGTCTTCGAACCCCCAGCGTTTCGATATAGGCTGTTGTCGAGTCGGTGCCATCTTTGGGCCTCGCGTAGCAAACGCCGGCGATCTCGCTTCCCTCTCTCGCGAGAAAGCGCAGGGACGCATCAAAATCCGGGTCATTCTCGATTCGGTGTCGCATCCGCTCCAGGGCTTCCTTCTCGGGAGTCTCGACGTGGCCCCAATGATCGCGAAACGCGTCGCGCGCGGCACGAAGTGACGCCTCGAGATCCTTGGCGGGATCCAGCGTAGAGACCGAAATCCCTTCCGGCCAACGCGGTTCTTGTAGAGCACCGTTCGCCGCGAACTCGACTGACATGCGCCAGAAGTGGCGAACGGATTGGTATTGGTGTGCCGCGAGCAGGGCCTTCGCCGCTGCTTCGTTCTCATTCAGGCCCTGAATCAGGCTGACACGACACCCCATCGGAGCCATCTCGACCGCGCGGGCTCCACGCTCCTCGATCCAGCCCAGCAGTTCCGAACCGATTCCCTTGCCTTGATGGGGAATCGCCACCACCGCAACTCCCGACACCTGTACGTGCGGTGCCACATGCAACGCCGCTGCAAACGCGGCCAGCTCTTTGTTCGGCGCCACCACCACGCGAGTATCCTCCGCACAGTCGATCCCCGGCATCCCCAGCTGGCGATGCACGCTCTCGGCCGAGACAATCGCCCGTCCGGCAACCGCTTCCATGTACGTGTTGAGAAGTGCCGACAGTGCGTTTGCATCGTCCAGTGTCGCCGATCGGACGGCGTATCCTTCGGGAAGATTCATCATGGCCAACCTCCGTTGTCTTCTTTGTTCCGAGCAGCGCGCCATCCGAGTCCTGCTGTCTCCTGCCTGTCGGC
>RXOA01000091.1 GCA_003979035.1 Candidatus Bipolaricaulota bacterium | reverse complement strand
GCTCGGCGTTCGCCGCTTGCGATTAAGGCTTGATTCACGACCGCATTGGAGAAGCTTCTCGGGAACACGAGCGATGCCCAGATGCCATCGCTGCCGACTGCCGCCGAATCAGGGTCGTCCGCCGTCAGCACACGGAACATCTTCGGGTCGAGGGCGCTGACGAACGCGTCGGCAAGATCTACGGCGATCGTCACCCGACCGACCTCGGCGGTACGTACCGAGGCCAGGCCGTTGTCGTCGTTCACGATGATGATCGAGAGGTCGTTGTAGGATCCCGAGAACGAGTTCCCGTACAGGAGGACGAAGAACAGAGGAAGGATGATGATCATCGCAAGAGTTCTTGCGTCCCCGATGATTCGACGCAAGACATTCCTGGTGACGGCGAAGGTCTTCATCGGGCCTGCTCCCCGCGATCCTGCAACACGATGAACGCCTCGTCCAGGTTCTCCGCTCCGGTCTCCCGGAGAATCTGCTGCGGCGTTCCTTCGGTCAGAAGCCGCCCCGCATTCAGAAACCCCACCAAGTGGCAGCGCTGGGCTTCCTCTACCAAGTGGGTGGTGATCATCAGCGTGACCTGTTGTTCGGCAAGCGTATGGAAGTAGTCCCAGAGTGAGCGACGCAATCTCGGATCGACCCCGGCTGTCGGCTCGTCGAGAAAGGCGAGCCGTGGTTTGTGCAGCAGGCTGATCGCCAGCGACACCCGCCGCCGCATGCCTCCGGAGAGTGTGCTGACCCGCTGCCGGCGCCGGTCCGAGAGCTCGACCAGCTCAAGCAGCTCGCCGGCGTGCTCGCGCACCTGAGAGCGACGTAGATCGTACAAGCTTCCGAAATACTCGAGGTTTCTGATGACGCTCAAATCCTCATACACCGCGAAATCTTGTGGCATGTAGCCGAGTTGCGAGCGAACGCGGGCACTCGGCATCCGCCATCCGAGCAGCCTTGCCTCTCCCGCATCGGGGCGGACAAGGCCGCACAGCGTTCGGATCAACGTGGTCTTTCCGGCCCCGTTCGGTCCGGCAAGGCCGTACAGCTGCCCCTGCGACAAAGACATCGTCAGTCCATCGAGAGCAACATGGTGACCGAAGCTCTTGCGGAGCCCTTCCGCTTGAACAACCTGGTCGGCCATTACAGGACATCCACCTCAACGTACGCGGCGAGCGAGATCGTGATTTCTTCGTCTCCGGTTTCATGCTGCACCAAACCGACAAGGTTGAGGCCGATGGAGTCGAAGAGTTTTGTGGTCACGCTCGCTGATGCCGCATGGGAGACGAGCGTTTCCGTGGCCGTGCTCCACATCCGGTCGATCTGAAGGCGATAGGACGCCCTTGCCGTCCACCCGTCGGGCAGTCGCCGGCTGTAGGAGACATCGGCTGCGATGCGGAACTGCTCGGGATGGGCCAAGCGCACCTTGGCCTCAGCGCCGGCGTTCACCTGAGACACGGGATCCGGCGTCACGGCGCGTTGCAGGAGAACAATCCCCGTGGCGGAAACGCGGAATGCGGGGAAGAACTTGGCAGAAGCTCCGATCCGTGCCTGAATGTCTCCACCGCAGAGGCGGGATTCCTCCGATGAGATCACATCTTCAATGGCGAGGAGCCCGAGGACGCCCAGGCCGCCATCTTTGAGTAGCTCCGTTGACGACAGCTGCTCGGTGATGTCAAGGATCTTCTCCTCGCCAGGGGGTCCGATCTCACCGAGGATCTGCGCGATCCGGCCCAACGCCGGGTCGCCGATCGGCGCGAGGAGGACTCCGAGATCGAGAAGGGCGTTTTGGATGCGGATCGCTTTGGCGAGAGGAGCGACATCGTGGAATCGTCCCTGCCCGATCCCTCCGGTGAGATCCATCTCCAGCCCGGAATCCAACGAGGCATCGATACCGAATGCGCCGATGACAAACGAGTCTCCCGCGGCGAATGATTTCAGATCCCCGGATCCGGAAAGGTCGAGGGCCCAGCCTGTTTCGGTGCCACGAACCTCCAATCGCGCATCCAGCTCTTGCCCGAGCGATGCGGTGCTATGGAGGCCCGAGTATTCGGCGATCGAGCTGGCGCTGATCGTTCGGTTGCGATTGTCCGAATACGGGCCGTCATACCAACTGAAGCTTCCTTGGACGACGAGGGCGGAGAGTCTGCTCTCCGGCTGCGTGTAGCTGCAGAGGTCTTGTTCAAGGCTCTGAGCCAAGGTGGCAGCTCCTATGCACAACAGGGCAAGGAAAAAGGCCAGCCCTCCGAAATGTCTCATGTCGACCTCCATGGTGAAAACGCCGCGATGAACGTACAAGCGAACCGGCGATCGGTCAACCCCCTGTGTCCTCGCCGCGGAGGGTTCCGCGGCGATCGATGGCCGTGGGCACGGATCTTCGATCGATCACGCAAGCGGCGATGTTCGGACCTCGCCGTCTCAACGAGTGGCGCCTGCTCCGAATGGGGCAATTGGAGCCTGCCACCCGTACGGCGCGCAGCCTCGTCCGTCGGGCCCATCTGGGCGGCAGAGACGACCGCGTGCCACGTCGGCAGAGATGAGCAGATCCCGTCCGTTCGGCCGCGAGTCGACATCCGAGCGGCGAGCGACTCGAACCGCACGCTGTGAGATTGGGTCATCCTTCCTCTTCCGATTCGGAGCCGCTGGCCGATCTGTCGGCGATGAGCCCACCGGTGCCTGTGATTTCCAATCCCGATAGGTTGCCCAATCATCATCGAGCCGGGCGAGCAGGAACTTCGGCTTGACGCGATCGACAAGGATTCGCCCGCGCTCGCCGAGATGGCGGCATGCGCATTCGGTGGAAGGTTGGCTCCCGAACGACAAGCTTGTCCCGGACGTCCTCTTCGGGAGCGGGGTCATGCTTTGCTCGGCCAATTCCAAGAACGCCTCGATTTCGGCAAGCTCGGTCGGGAAGGACGGGCGCCAGCATGCTCCACAAGTGGAAAGATGTTGGACTGCGGCAAGGATCAACGCCTCTTCATTGTCGGCAGCCGGAAGAGTCTGTGTCCATCGTCGCCATCCGTTGTTGTCTGTCTCGAATTGAGCGCTCCAATCGGTTCGGAGAGAATACGCCGGCTGACACAGGTCGGTTCTTGTCATGGATTCGTCAAGGTCGGCGAAGAAGCCCGTGCCGATAGGGCAGAGGATCCCTCCGCCGACGCAGAACGAGCCGAGATGCTCGCCCCAGCCGCGGCAGATGGGCTGCCAGGCGGGTCGAGCCGTCAAGCGATGTGGCGGTGAATTCGGCGCCCCCCTCGAGAGCCAGTGGGGGCGGGCTGGAGCGGGCCTCGTCAGCGGATGGATCCGTGGCCAGAGACAGGAACCCGTGGGCGATTTCATGGCAGAGAAGTCCGCACGAAGCACCAGGTTCCTTGTCACTGAGGGACAAGGTGATGTTCAGCGGAGCAGCGAACCGTGAATCGATTGGATCCCAGTGCCACGTGATCGAGGAATTCGGTGCGAACCGGGCCGAGACCGGGGACTTGCCGGTGGCGGTTTCCATCGCTTGGGAATCGGGAAGACGACGACCGGAAGCGGTCGCGTGTCCTGCTTCCGCCACTGCAGCGGAGGCAGGTACAGGCTGAAATCCGCGGCGGAGTCGGAAACCCTCCTTCCATCCGAGAAAACCTCACACCAGGCATCCTCATCCGGATTGTGGATTCGAATCATGAGGGAGAACGGGTCGCCCTGCTCCGCAGGCAGGTATTCGGACGGCCCGTCACTGACCGTTCGTGAACGGATCCAACGTTGACGGAGCGGGAGGTTCGCATTGCCAGAACTTGAAGACGTCCTCGACGGCTGCAGCGGCGACGAAAGCAAACGATGATGCGACGTCTCCGTGGGGCATCTCCCCGACCCGGGCGATCGCACCGTAGCGCTACGGCATCAGGTTGCAGGAATCGAAGTCCGCTGCCGGCAGGCGCTGCGGGACCAGGAAAACGATGGCAAGCAAGGGCAACGCGGGAGACCGGTTCGTTCGTGGAGAGATCACCTATTCACCTCGATGAAAGCAAAGGACAGGCATGAGCAGAGCGGAGCGACCCGCGGCGATCTCCGCTCCGCTGGCCGGAACCCCTGCGGGGTCCCGGCATCTTGCAGCAGCGATTGCCGGGGGGGGGTGGTAGAGGACTCCGCCACCGCTCATGCTTGGAGTTGCCTTTGTCGCGGATATCCGCATGCTGGGGAAGAAACGGCGAAGCAGGCGGCGAATGACCATGAGCTATGTGCGAGAGTTGAGATCGGGCGGAAGTCGGCGCATCGGCGGGAAGGCTCGGCAGCTACAGACGCTCGCCTCTCTGGGAGCCCGCATTCCACGAACTTGGGTCTGTGACTGGCGTGCGCATGCGGCGTGGATGCGCGGGGATCGACACGTGGAACAGGCTGTGCGCGACGATCTTTCACGACGGCTCGATCCGAACAGGGAGTACGCTGTTCGCTCATCGGCGGATATCGAAGATGGCTCACGCAGAAGCTTCGCCGGCCGGTTCGACAGCATCCTCCGCGTTCAAGGAGTCGATCGGCTGATCACCGCCGTCAGAACTGTCTGGGAGTCGGCAGCACGGGGTGGAGACACGGTACGGATGGCCGTGATGGTGCAGGAGATGGTCGACGCCCAGGTGTCCGGGATCGCGTTCAGCCGGAACCCGATCACCGGCGCGGAAGAGGTCATGATTGAAGCGGTGTCCGGTACAGGCGAAGTGCTGACAAGCGGCCTTGCTTCGCCCGAACGGTGGATGGTGGCCGAGGGCGATGCCATCGAGTCGTCTGCGGCGGTCGCGGTCGGAGCGGACGTCCTGCAAGACATTGCCGCCATGGCGAGGCGATGGGAGAAGGCGGTCGGGGTCCCGATCGACCTGGAATGGGCGGTGGATGGAGCGAAGCTCTACTGGCTTCAGCTCCGCCCCATCAGCGCGCTGCAGAGCCCCGATGTCTACTCCAGCCGGATGTCGAAGGAATTCCTGCCGGGGCTGATCATGCCGCTGGTGTGGTCCGTGAACGTTCCGATGGTGAATCGAGCATGGTTGAACTTGCTTGAGGAGATCATCGGCCGGATTGACATGGAGCCGGAGAGGCTTGCCAGGCGGATTGGCTGCCGCGCATATTTCAACATGGGCAGGATGGGAGAGCTCTTTGCCCAAGCCGGGTTACGCCGGGACGTTCTCGAGGCGATGATGGGATTCAACGCTCCAAGCGGGCCGCCGCAGCGCGCCCATTGGATGACGATCGGGATGCTGCGACATATCCCTCGTCTGACCGGATTCGCCGTGCGCCATTTGCGATTCAGGCGCCACTTCGCACGGTGGCTCCCGCCGACCGAGCAGGCATTGCAGCGCCGGGAGGCAGCCGGGTTCTCTGCCGAGAAGACGCAGCGTGCGCTGGAGGAAATCGACTGCTTGCTGGCCATGATGCAGGACATCGCGTACTACCGGATTGTCTCCATGCTTCGCCACGCGGCAATTCATCGATTCGTGACGCGGGGACTGGCGAGGAAACGGGTGCCGGCGGAGGCAGTGGACATCGTTGCTTCCGGCGCGGCGGACGAGGGGGTCGATCCATCGAAGAGTCTGTTCAAACTGAGAGCGCTGTTCTTGTCCCTTCCGGAAGACACGCGCACACGGCTTCGCGAAACGGGGACGGGAAGGGCGTCGACCGACGGCAACCGCGAGGGAGGCGCATTCCGATTCCTGTTGGAACTGGAGCGCTTCCTAGAGCGGTTTGGCTACCTGAGCGATCGTGGCAACGACTTCTCGGCTGAAACGTGGAGAGAGAACCCGACGCTGGTCGTGAACATGCTTGCGTCCGGTGAGACCCGGGCTCGATGTGCCGATCCTAACGGCGCAAGCCGAGAGACGACCAAGTGGTCTCGCCGAATTCGGCGACTGGCCGCAAAGGAGACGAGAGCGCGTTTCGATCGAGATCGTGTGGGAGCACTCTTCAGCCGGGGGCATGCGATTCTGCGGCGTGCCTTCCTAGAACTGGGACGACGACTGCAACAGGAAGGCATGTTGCAGGCTCCGGCGGACATCTTCTTCATCACCTACGATGAGATCCGTGCCGTGACCCGGGGCGAACTGCCTGCGAGCGTCGTTCAGGGCCGAATCACCGATCGGCAGGACGAGATGCGCCTGGCCGGGGGCGCGGACTTGCCGGAAGTTGTGTATGGGGAACAGGTTCCCGAATTCCGTGCGGATCGCCCGACGGAAGAGGTCCTGCACGGGGTCGCGGCATCCCGTGGCTTCTATGAAGGGAAGGCACGCGTTGTCCGGAGCGTGGAAGAATTCGATCGCGTGCAACCGGAAGACGTTCTTGTCATCTCCCATTCGGACATCGGATGGATGCCCCTTCTGGACAAGGCATCCGCGATTGTGGCCGAATCTGGCGGGCTTCTGTCTCACAGCGCGATTGTCGCGCGCGAACGCGGGATACCGGCTGTGGTTTCTGTAGCACGCGCTCAAACCATCCCCGATGGCGCTTGGGTGATCGTCGATGGAAGCGCAGGAACGATCAGTCTCTCTTCGAAACCGAGCGCCGCCGCGAGCTCCATCGAGGGGTAAGGCGCTCGACGAACAGACGAATCCTTGAAGATCCGTCAAGAAACGCGAATTCATCTGCGAGTGAGCGGAGATTGCCCTGCTTCCGAAGTCGGTGAAACTGAGCGATCTCGCGCCGCATGGCCAGCAAGCGGACGACAAACAGCCCGGCGGCGAACAGGACATGAGGCAGACTGGCGAACCGGTACCAGAACCACGCCGTCAGAAGCGCTTCGGGGCCGAAACGCGCCGTGTAGGGGCGAGTGCGGGTCAGCACGCCGAGGATTTGCGCTGCGGGAAACACGATCAACGCCGAAGGCCAATCGATGACGAACAAGCTGCCAATGATCGGGGACTGACCGCGCCCTCCGCGAAATCGCAACTGGAACGGCCAAATGTGCCCCACGACCGTCATCCCGGCCGCGACCAGAAACAGAGGCTGCTCGGGAGCGAGAAGCTTGACCCCCAAGGTGACAGCCGCTGCCTTGGCCATGTCGAGCACGCTTGTGAGACACCCGAATCGAGCCCCGTATTGCAGCCTTATCGTGGTTGCGCTGACGGCGTCCGATAACAGTGCCCTATCGCTTTCCGGGATTGGCATCTTGATCGGCTCAAGCGGGGCGCCACGTCCGAGGATGCGTCCCACGATGGTGGCAAACGAGATCGATCCGATGAAGTACCCGCACACCGCCGCAAGGATCGCGAACGGCCAACTCAATCGTATCCCTCGCAGGGAGCGTCTTTCCGCCGATGGGTGCAGGTCATGGAGTCATCTGCTCCTCGATCCGCTCCTTGATCGCTTGGATCACAAGCGGGTCGTTGTTCCAGGCGCCGAGGTTGATCCGCTCGATCCCGGCCGGCACCACCGCCTCATCGATAAGCTTGGGAACGTCGAACTGGCTATGAATCGAGTCGGCGCTGATCGCCGCGGAGAAGTACAGCACGCGCTTTGCGCCGCGACTGGCGAATGTTTCAACGCACTCGGCCGGCTTGGGGCTCTTGAATTCCATCCAGGCCAGGCCAACCAATTCCGGAGAGAATCCGTCGTCGACCAGCAAGTCGAGGACGGCTTGACGAAACGCCACCTCCTGGGATGTCTCCGTGCCCCACTCGATGTCCCACTCGTCAGGTTGGCCGTGTCCGACCAGGAGGATCGCGGTGCTGGCCTTGTCCGCACCGTCAAGATGATCATTGACGCGGGCGACAAACATGCGCCGCAACAAGGCCGAGTCCCAAAGCGGGCCTGTCCGCTTGATCGACACGCCGAACTGTTCCTCGACACGCAGTGCATCGACCAGATGCTCGCCTTCCGCAGTGTGGTTGGAAATTGTCAGGAACACTTCGGCAAGAATGATCTTGCTGGCGCCGTCGTTGAGTGCCTGGATGACGGCGGCATCGGGACGTGGCTCGTCGTCGAGGAACGAGAGGTAGAACCGAAGACGATCGTCGCCATCTCGCCGGAACGCCGCCTCGAGGCTTGCCATCATGTCTGTGTGAACGCGACGATGGTTGCTTCCTCCAACCTTCAGATAGGCGCCTCGAAGCTTGTGCAGGAACAGAGGCCGCACGAAAAAGGGGACAAACCGAATCTGCTGTTCATCGAATTCTCTGAACTGGTTGATCCATCCGATCGGATCGTACGTCTGCGGTTCACCGTGTGTGAAGTAGATCACGGCTGTATGTCCTTCGCCCGGATCCCCGGGAGAACGCAACCGGTCGGGGACACCCCGTGGGTCATCCCGTTCGAGGACCCGCTTCGCGGCGGTCCAATACCCGCACGTGAGCAATGCCAGCGAAGCAATGGCTGCGGCTCCGAGCCACCAGCCGCGGAATGTGATCGCGAGTAGGGAGACCATCCCGGTCAGGCTGATCCAGCCGAGCGTCAAGTAGAGGCTCATCCGCAGCGGATGGCTTGTCAGATAGGAGACGATGAAGTTGCCAAGCGATACCGAAAGCAGCCCAAGAATCAGCCAGCGGAACACAAGCCACAGCATCGTTGAAGCGCCTCCTTTATGCGATTTTCAGCGATCCGCCAACGCGGATTCTCATGAGAGTAGAGGAGCTTCCTTGTGAGAGTCAATCGGACAGCCGGGATCTGGAGCCGAGTCGCCGTCTATTTCAGGAGCTCGGTCGAGGCGAAGGCTCGATACGGTGACAGGATCTTGAGGATCTCCTGATCGCTTGCGCTCAGGGAAGCAGGTCGCTCGGAGACCATTCGCGCGAGGAGTTCGCCGACGCCCAGCCCAAGCATGAATCCCTGTCCGCACATCCCGATCGCCATCAAGTACCCTTCGACCTCTTGCGACCAGCCGACGAGCGGCGAGCCGTCGGGGGTCATCGGGTAGAGGCCACGCCACGTCCGTCGAATTCGCAAGTGAGCAAGCCTTGGCATCAGTTGCACCATCCGCTTGGCCACCATCGGAAGGAAGCTGCTCGTTTCTCGACGATCCTCGCCGGGGATGGCCGGAGACGGAGTGATGCAGAACACAACCTGCCCCGTCTTCAGCTGGAAGAAATAGTAGTTGGAGGAGCCCGGACCGGGGCTGATATCGACGACCATCGGGTCGAGGAACGGCGCTACCGGTTCCGTAATCCCGCCTTCGTGGGAATCCGGGATGACCGGATGATCGTGGCCGACGAGAAGTCCGACCTGTCTTGCCCAGGGCCCAGCGGCGTTGATGACGATCGGTGATCGATACGATCCGCGCGGCGTTCTCACGCCTCCAACGGTGCCGTTCCGGACATCGATCTCGACGACCGCCTCACCGAAGCGGAATACCGCACCCGCCTTTTTGGCGGCATCGTAAAAGGCATGGCCGGCAAGCAGCGTGGAACAGTGGCCGTCTCCGGG
>RXOA01000090.1 GCA_003979035.1 Candidatus Bipolaricaulota bacterium | reverse complement strand
CGGGAAGCTCCGTCAGCCGGTCGAGAATCCGCTCGAGGAGTCCGGCAAGTTCCGCGTATTCCTTGCCAGGCAGAGTCGCCCGCAGATCCTGATCGATGGAACTCAGCTCCGCCTCCACCGCAGACCGCAAGTCAATGCCCCTCTGTGTGAGAAACACCCTCGCGATCCGGTAGTCATACGGATCGGGCCGCCGCTCGACCCACCCCCCGTTGACCAGATGCTTGAGCATGTTGGAGATGCTCGCTTTGCTGACACGGACGGCTCGCGCCAGCTCGGATTGAGAGCGCCCGTCCTCCACCCAGAGGTGTTGAAGGATGCGGCGAAGTCCCCAGTGCAGCCCGGTCCCTCGGAAGTGAGGTCGAACGCGCAGCTCAAGGCAACGCATCAGGCTGTACAGCGTCTGCGGGATGCCCTCACCGGGCATCGTCGACTCACAGTTGTCCATCCTCACTCTCCTTGGCCACGAACGTAGGCTACCGGCCGGTGTTGATCCGGAGCAAGGGCCCGATCGTCGCTTGTAGGACATCTTGGTAGATCGGTCAAAAACCGAAAGCTTGTTGACAACGGAGTTTTGTCGATCTAGGATCGGTCGCTCTGATCAGAGTTTCGGTTGTGGCTGTCCGAACGACAAGCGGTGCAGCATCGTATCTGTGGACGCGTGGCCGCACGTTCCTGGTGATGCCATGACATCCATCCACGTGTGAGAGAAGAGGAGGTTTCGAGCATGCCTGCTCCACAGCGCTTCGCGAAAGCCGTTGAACGGATCGATCGGTTTCTCATCCAGAGGCACGAAGAGGGGCTCGGGCCGGGGCTTTCTCTCGCGCTGACCTCCGCGAGAGAGCTTCTTGCTACACGGGCGTACGGCGTGTCGAACATCTGCACCCAAGAGCCGGTCGAGTGCGATACGCTATTTCAGATCGGGTCGATCACCAAGCCGATCGTCGCATCGGCGTGTCTCCGCTTGTTCGAGCAGGGGAAGTTCGATCTGCACGCCCCTGTTACGGAAGTCCTCGATTGGTTCGTCGTCAAGTCAAGATTCGCCTCCCCTGTCACGATTCATCATCTGCTGACGCACACATCGGGGTTGGTGATGATGATCGATACGACGCCCTCCAGCGCCTACCAGGTCTGGTCGCTTCGGACCACCGAACTCGGTTTTGAGCCGGGGACGAAGTTCTCCTACTCCAATGTCGGATACAACGTGCTCCAGTGCATCATCGAGGCAATCACCGGGCTGAAACTCGACAACGCGCTTCGGGCACTGGTTTTCGAACCCCTTGGGATGAACTCGAGTTACGGCGAGGTGAGGTGCTCCGAGTACGGTCGGCTCGCCAAAGGGCATATGTGGTCTCCGTATCGAGACCGGCCGGCGCCAAGGTCGGCGATGCCGATCGTCGCAAATTGGTACGAGAAGAGCGAGGGCTGCGCCAGCGTCGTGACCACGGCGGCCGACTTGGCGGCGTTTCTTCGGATGCTGCTCAACCACGGCATCGCGGATGACGGAACCGCTTTCCTGCAAAAGGAGACCTTCGATCTGATGACGGGATCCTACGCAACGATGGATGGTTTCTTCGCCGGCAAGCGGCAGGGCTACGGGATCATGACGGAAGTCAGCGAAACGCATGACGGACATCGGATGGTCCTCGCAGGCGGGGAGAATCTGGGGTTCGAAGCGGCGATGTACGGCGATCTCGATGCCGGACTGGGCGTGGTCCTGTTCAACAACAGCTTCGACATGCGGTGGATCGAGACGCAGTTCGCGATGAAGACGCTCGGAGCGGAAAACGGCTCGGTCTCCTTGCCCGAGCCGCCTCTGTCGTTGGATGAAGAACCCTCGGCAGAGACGAAGGTCGACGAGTACGCAGACGCGTTCGCGGGGAACAGCCGCGCTTTCACCATTCGAGTCGAGGACGGGCAACTGGTTTTCGCAACGGGCGGTCAAAGCTGCACCTTGGAGAAGCTCTACGGGGATTGTTTCCGGGTGCCGCTTGAAGGATTCGACCACGCGATGCTCAGCTTCGGCCGCGATCAAGAGGGCCGTGTCGTTGAAGCGTTTCAGCTGGGGGAGTGGTTCCCGGGCGGCCGCTACGTGGGGCCGCGATCGTTTCCTTATCCGCCGACATGGGATGCGTTCGTCGGCTCTTACAGCTCGTACGCTCCGCTGGTCAGCATGTTCCGCATCTTCATCCGCAAAGGGCGGCTGATCTGTCAGTCGTTCACCGGCTATGTCGACCAGGAGCTGACGGAAATCGGTGACGGCCGGTTCCGGTCGGGAGATGAGACCTCTCCGGAAACGCTCGCATTCGACTGCATCGCCGGCGCTAGAGCCCTTCGCTGCTTGGCAAGCGGCGGGGAGTACCATCGGCTCAGCGGATCGTAGGCAGGCGAGCTGATGATGAAAACGTGGCGACCGTCCGCCTACCGAGATCGAGCGGCGGATTCCCCAGCTTTCGGAACCGCATGCGGGACTTGCCAACATCGAAGGCAGCCCCGGTTCGCCCTACGCCGGCTAGAGACGCGACTCTCGACGGCTCATCGATTCCGACAGGAATCCTTCGCTTCTCCGATTGCGCACGGACACGCAGCTGATAGCATTGCGGCTGAGGTGAACGATATGAGCGATATGAGAGATGCGATGCGGGATGTCAAACGTGCGATGGGCGAGCTCTCGAAGCAGGTTCCCGAAGAGATGAAGGGGTTCTCGGAGTTTATGGGAACCGTCCTCAAGCCGGGGAAGCTCGATCTGAAGACCAAGGAGCTGATCGCCGTCGGGATGGGGCTTACGGCCCGATGCAAGTACTGCATCGGAATCCACACCCAGAAAGCGCTCGCTGCCGGCGCAACGCCCGAGGAACTGTGGGAAGTGGCAACCGTCGCCGTGATGATGGGCGGAGGTCCGGCGATGACATATGTCGCCGAGCTTCAGAAGGCGTTGGCGGAATTCGCGCCCGAGCAGGCGACGTAACACCGGAGTGACCGGGCGGTGCTCATCGCCGGTGTGGCCATGGTCGCACAAGTGAGCCGAACTCAAACACGCGGTTCGTGTTCGGGGGCCGCCTGGCCGTCCCTTGTCGACCGATCAACCCGAGAGCCCTGCGCGACGATACACTAATCAGTGAAGCGGTTTGCGCAGAATCAGGTAATCCATTTCGCCTGCCACCCTTGATACCTGGAAACCGAGCTGTGCAAAGACGGCTCGCGCCTGCTTGTTGGTCACCTTCACGCCGATCTCAATCTCGTCGGATGCCTCTGCGTAGCTTGTCTCCAAATCCCGGACGACGCGCCCCGCGATGCCGCGGCTTCTGAAGTCGGGAAACAACACAAGGTCGTGAAGGTACAGTCTGTGACCTTGCTGTTCGGTCCAAAGCAGGCCGGCACACGTCTTGCCGACGAGGATCCGGTAGATCTCCCCGGTACTCACAAACCATGTTCGAAGCTCGTCCCAGCGCCGCTTCGCGGCGGACGCCGGCGGGGTCTGCCGCTCGTCACGCTGGTATTGGCTGTACAGCAACTCAAACAGCGCCTCGCGTTGGACGAGATCCGCCGGCGCATAGTGGAGAACTCCCTCGAACGAACTCATATCCCGATCATGCAAGACAGCCCGCGGCAAGACAAATCGATGCCCGCGCCGACCGCCACGTCTCTCAAGCCATTCCGGCAGCGGATCCCCACCAACAATCGCCTGTCCGACGCGCAATGTACGACTCTCCTTCTTGCCAGATCGATTCCAGGCGGTGGTTGAAGCGGCTTCCGATCAGATGTACGGCGTGCCCCGCCTCGCGGAACACCTCGAACCGAGCTCCGATCGACCGGGCCAGCTTCGGCGAGGCCTCGCGGATCGCTGCATCGATCCATGAGAACGGGCGATCCCCTCCGACGGCGATCATCTTCGGGAACAACGCAGCATGCAGCACGCGTTCGGACACGGGAATCTTCCACGGAGGCGGCTCGCTCATCATCGCGCTGACGGCGCGTCGATGCTCCGGTCTCAAGCTGGGAGGAATCGGGATCGCAAGTCCGCTGATGCGAACGAACTCCTCCCAGAAGGATTCCGGGGAGAGCCTGTGAGCCCGATCGAACAGGGGAGCAAGCCGTTGAATGAACGCTTCAACCGCCGGTCCCCCCCTAGCACAAGAGAACGCCAGCGGCTCGATCACGGTAAGGGAACGCACTGATTCGGGATACGAAGAAGCAACCGCCAACGCAATCGATCCGCCGGACGAGAAGCCCACCAAGTGCGCCGATGGGCGAAGAGCCCCGGCAACGAGTGAAATATCGATCGCCGCAGACCGCCGGCCGAGCTGACGTGCCCGCCCTTCGTATCCTTCTCGCACCACGCTGCGGAGCTCATAGCGATCCGCCAGTGCCCGCACATTCTTCCATGTAGCGTGCGGCGAATCGATCAAGCTCCCGTGGACAAGCACAACAGGTGGGCCTTGCCCTCGCCCCCAAACGGCAATCGAGTTGCTTCCCACCTGACCGGTCATTCCACTATGCTACCTGCTCACTCCCGAGGAAGCCCAATCCGTGTGTGAGTTTCGTATCGAACTTGCTTCCCGCTCGCTTCGCATCGAGAATGCAGAAGCCGCACCAAGGAGGGGCTGATGAGCCATCGTTTCGTAACCCCGGGCGACTTCAGTTGGACCGAGCTGATGACACACGACATCGACGCAGCGAAGGCATTCTATCGCGCCGTGCTCCGCTGGGAACTCGAGGATGTCGACATGCCAAGCGGCCCGTATACCACGATCAAGGCCGGAGGCGAGCAGGTCGGGGGCATGCTGCGGATGCCGGGGGATGTTCCCGCGGGAACCCCGCCCCACTGGGCAGCCTACGTCACGGTGCAAGATGTTGATGCGACAGCCGCGCGCATCCGTCAGAATGGCGGCACCGTTCTCGTTGCTCCGACGGACATCCCGTCGGTTGGACGGTTTTGCACGTTCCGCGATCCGCAGGGCGCCATTCTCAGCGTGATCAGCTATGTGCCCATCGCGGAGTAGGAGCCGGCTGACATCACTGGAGACTCGATTCGGCCGCGAAGGATGACATGAAGCCTTGCATGACATGCTTTCGACTCCGAGGATGCAATGCCTACATCATCAAGCAACACCGCACGATCCTCGTGGATACCGGGTCCGTCGGCGATGGGAAACGTCTGCTCCGCAGGCTCGATCAACGAGGCCTTCTTCAGGATCTCTCCTTGGTGCTGGCGACCCACGGCCACGCCGACCATACCGGGGGTCTTGCCGTCATCCGACGTGAGGGAGCCGACCCAATCAAGATCGCGGCACATCATGCCGCTGCTCCGTTCGTGGAAGCGGGGCGGAATGCTCCGTGTCGTCCGGCAACGATTCTCGGACATCTTGCCCGGCCGTTCATCGTGCTGATGCCGCGTTCTCCTCAAGCCTCCGTGGATGTCGTCCTGCGGGGTGAAGCCGATCTTCTTCCCTACGGCGTGGAGGGAACGATTGCGCCCACGCCCGGCCATACGCTGGGATGTGTCTCCATCGTGTTGCCGACCGGGGAGGCAATCGTCGGAGATCTGTTGATGACCGCGTTCGGCCGAGGCACGGCGCCTCGGCTTCCGCTGTTCGCGGAAGATGTCGGACAATGGAGGCAAAGCATCGCCGGCTTGTTGGACCGGGGCGTGCGGACGTTTCACGCCGGACACGGAGGCCCGTTCTCAGCGTCGCAAGTCCGCCGACTGCTGGAACACGTTCAGAGCCGGCCTATCGCTCCCGGCGGCTCCGTTGCCGAGAGCGACGGATGATCTGCCGTCACTCCCGCCGGCGACAATCCGCCGCGACCGGATCTCGTCGACAAAGGGCGAACGTGCAGATCCTTGCGCTTCTTTCTTTCACGCGTTAATCTTTCGTTCCTTAATCATTAAGATCGAAAAGATTCGCATGAGGAGGCATCTTGCTTGAAGATCACGTACAACCGCCCATCAGGGGGCCGCTTGGGCAGCTGTTCAGCCTCGGGAAACAACTGAGATCCCTGCGGCCGTGCTTCCACGATCTCGGGATTCACCAGGGACAGCTTCCTGTTCTTGCCGTGCTGAACGAACAAGACGGGCTGCCTCAGACTGACCTGGCAAAGGTCCTCCACATCAGCCCTCCGGCAATGACAAACCTGTTGAAGCGATTGGAGCAGGGTGGATGGATTGAGCGCAGGCGCGATGAGCAGGATCATCGAGTCTGGCGCGTGTATGTGACCGAGAAAGGACGTTCGGTGAGGGTTCGGCTGGTGGGAACATTCAGGCAGCTGGAATCGCAGCTTCTTGGCCCGTTCACCGAGGACGAGAAGAGGCATCTCCAACGCCTTCTCACGAAGCTGACCGACCAGGCCAAGCAGTTGAGTCTTCGCTTGGATCGCGAAAACGATCCCGGTGACGGACAGCAATCGCAGTAGTTGTCTGCCTTGGGCAACAATCAGCTCCCGGGGGACCCCCCCGGGACAGGGCATGGAGAAGGAGCCACCAAGATGAAGAAAATGACGATGATGATTGCGTTGTTTGTTGGACTAGCTGCAGCTTCTGTCACAAGTGTCGGCCAGCAAAGCATCGAGGATTTTCCTCTGGGAACGACAACGATGGTGTACGAGATCGTCAGCGATGAATACACCGAACCGGTGACGCTTGCGCTGACGATTGAGGTCCAAGAGGACGCGATCTACCGCATGGACATGTCCATCGGAGCCCAAGGAACCGCGGATCAGCTGCAAGGCTTCGGATTCATGTTCCTTGGAGCGGGGGTTTCCACGGGCGGAGGAGAGGACATCAGCTACTCGGCATTGGAAGCGCTGTTCGCTCGAAGTGAGCTGCTCGAAGAGGGCGAGGACTACATCCTTCCGCGAGGTGGATCGTTCACCGAGATCGTGGCCATCGAAATCGCTTCGGTCTGGTGCCTGGAAGGAGTGCTTGTCAATCCCGAGAACCCCGACGTGAGAACGACCGTCGCCTTTGCACTGACCTACCCTGTGTATAGCTCGCCGAGACTGACGGTCCAGGAACGCGTCAACGGCGAGTGGGTCACCACATTCAGCATGGAGCTGACAGAATACGTGTTCACGGCTCCGGAGGGCCAACAATGAGCTTGCTTGAACTACGAGATGTGACAAAGGAGTACCAACTTGGCAAGACGACGGTCCGTGCGCTACGTGGACTGGACCTGGACATCGCCCAAGGTGAGATTGTGGCGATCATGGGACCCTCCGGTTCCGGCAAGTCCACGCTGATGCACATTCTCGGAGCGCTCGATGTCCCCACGAGTGGACTGGCCAAGCTCGAGGGCACGGACCTGGCATCGCTCTCCGAGCCGCAGTTGGTGACCATTCGCGGCCAGCGCATCGGCTTCGTGTTCCAGACATTCAATCTGATCCAAACGCTAAGTGCCCAGATGAACGTCGAACTCCCGATGATCTTCCAGAGACTCCCTCGCAAACAGCGGGCCCAATTGGCATGCGCGCTTCTTGAGCGCGTCGGATTGGGGGATCGAGCCCACCACAAACCGAACGAACTCTCGGGGGGCGAACGACAACGTGTGGCCGTCGCACGCGCTCTGGCCAACGATCCGGAAATCATCCTCGCCGACGAGCCGACGGGAAATCTCGATTCCGAGAGCGGGTCATCGATCCTCAACTTGCTCAAGACACTCAGCCGGGACGACGGCAAGACGATCATCCTGGTCACGCACGATCCGGAAGCCGCAGAGATCGCGGATCGAATCGTCCGGCTGAAGGATGGAGCCGTCCGCAAGGAGGTGGAGCATGTTTAGGGACTTCTTCCTCCTTGCGGCACGGAGCATCGCTCATCGGAAAGTCCGGAGCTGGCTCACAATCATCGGTGTCTTCATCGGGATCACCGCCGTGGTCGCCCTGATTTCGATCGGACTGGGCCTGGAGAAGACCATCAATGATCAAGTCAGCGATGTCTTCGGAGTCGACACGTTCATCATCTCGCCGGAAGGAACCTTCGGTCCCGGCGGCGCACATGCGGACGCCACCTTTGCCATCGACCTGGATCACCTGCGCTCCATCGACGGAATCCAAGAGGCGGCAGCGATCCGCGACGAGACCGGATTTGTGCAAGGATCCCCGGATGAGGCGGGCGACTCGATCAAGGGGCTCTTATCCGTGGTGGGATTGTCGCCCGAGCTGCTGACGGACTTCTCGTCGTTCATCGGCGACATCGAACTGGAGCCTGGGGGACGGAACTTCACGGCGACGGATCGCAACGTCGCGATTCTCGGCAATGCCGTCGCCACGAGGTTGAATGCAACCGTGGGATCGACCATCGAGATCGAAGGACAGCCGTTTGAGATTGTCGGCGTGGTCGTCCCTGGCGAGGACGACGCCGCGGGGCGGCAGAGTGGCGGGATGATGAGCTACGGCAGGACGACGGAAGACACAATCTATGTCCCCTATGACGTATTGCTCGACCTCTACGGGCCTGCGGACTCCGTGTTGGTGACCTTGGTCCGTGTCGCAGAAGGAACCGATGTGGATGAAGCGGCCGATCGCGTGGAGACCGATCTCAACGAACGGGGTGCCGACATCATGACGATCACCTACACCGATATCTCCGACATGGTGGGGACGATGATGTCGACGATCAGCGCATTCCTTGCAGGGATTGCCGGCATCTCTCTTCTCGTCGGCGCTGTCGGCGTGATGAACACGATGTTCACGTCGGTGCTGGAACGCACCAAGGAGATCGGCGTCATGAAGGCGGTCGGTGCCAAGAACAGCCATGTGTGGCTCATCTTCCTCATCGAATCCGGCATGATGGGGCTGGTCGGCGGTGCCGTGGGAACGATCCTCGGGCTAGCTCTGAGCTGGGGCGCGTCTGCATTGCTGAGCCGAGTGTTCGGCATCGATATTGCCGTAGTGGCCAGCGCAGCGTTGATCGCCATCACCCTGGCCGGTTCGTTCGCGCTCGGAGCCATTGCCGGGCTGTGGCCGGCTCGTCGAGCCTCCAAGCTCCTTGTCGTCGACGCCCTGCGCTACGAGTAACCTTGCGAGTCACGGAGGCCCGGCCATGAAGGGCCGGACCTCCGGTTGGTTCGCATTCTCCGACAGATGACACCTGGTTCATTCCGCATCGGCGCTTGCAGAAGCGGCCATCCGTCCTGTATTCGAGATGGTCACAGTCGCCCAAGACGGGCGAACGCATGGCACACTTGATCTGTCTGCCCATGGACACGTCTATCGTTGAACCAGAGTCGAGGATTGCCGGTTGTTCCTATCCTGTACGTGGTTTGAGATTCTCCATTGCATGTTCTTTCCAATGGGGATTGACATGGACCCGCGGGAAAACGTATTTAAAGGTTGTAGCATCGCCAGAAGGGCGACTGCGGAGTGGCTTGAATCTAGGGAAGTGATCACGTGATTCAAGCCACTTCTCCGTTTGAGCGCTGATCGGTTTCGGACCCCGACTGCTTTGAACCCCGCGCTACTTGAGCGCCGACTCCTTATCCTACGCCATTGTCGAGTGCGTGGAGCACATCGTCCGTGTACTCGACGTAGGTGAACCCTGCATCGACAGGAAGCGGGCGCTCGGCGAGCTGCTGGGCGAGCCCCCAGCAGCCGGCGTGCAGTCGAACCATGAATACCATGTCCACCAGCCGGGTGCGCCCCTCTCGATCAATTCTTCCTGCGTACGCTTCGAGGATGGTGTCCTGAAAGGGCCGCGGCAATGGGGCACTCTCGCCGCACGACACCACAAGCGTTGCCAGATCGAAGTACGGATCGCCCATCCCGACAAATTCCCAGTCGACGATTCGGATCGGATCCGTATTGAGGATGTTCCCGGCAAACAGATCGTTGTGACACAGGGTGCGATCGCGTCCCGTAGATTCTCCCCATCGGGCGCGAATCCGCTGCATGTGAGCGATCAGCCGGGGGAGAGAGGCCGGGCGATGGAGATCTCTTTGCTCCGCCTCTTCAAGGATTCTCTCGATCCGCGCGAATGGGTCGAACCGATGCTCAATGGGTGGAAGAGCGTGGATCCTCTTGACCGCCGCAACAACGCGCTCCAGTGTCTTTTCGGATCGGTAGACCTCCGGCGTCTCCTCGAACGGCTCCGCTCGGATCCTCCGCGTAACAAGGTGACCGTGTGGCAGCGAGTAGTGCACAATCTGGGGGCCCAATCCCGTGACTTCGGCAGCACGCATGACCGTCCTCTCTGCGAATCGATCGATACCAAGCCGCGCCGCGTTTGGAGAGGCAATCCGCACGACAAGCTCCTCTCCATTCACTCGGATCGAGTAGTTCTCGTTGGTGAGCCCCCGAATCCTCTCGATACCCTCGACTCGATCAGCGGGGTAGCCGAGATTCTCGAGGTACTCAAAAACATCTGGGCGTGGACCCGTCTCCGGCTCGATGAAGCGATCCGGTGGAGGGGAAGAGATTTCCTCTGCGAACCAGCGGACCCATCGCTCTTGCTCGATG
>RXOA01000089.1 GCA_003979035.1 Candidatus Bipolaricaulota bacterium | reverse complement strand
GGGGCGGCGGGGGGGGGGGGGGGGAGGGAACGCAGCAATTGCCGCGCGACCTACAAATACTATTTACGATACTCTACGCCCTCGCGTCAAGGGGAAAGCGTTCGGCCGTGAGACTTCCTTGAGACGGATCGATCGTAGCGTTTGTTGCGGGAGTCCCACCAACGCGATCGGGCGGGGGGCTCGTCTTTTGCGACGAAACCGACGACCAACAGGAGAGCGGATGATCGGATCGAATGAGAAACTGCAGTTTTCAATGGTCCTCAAGCGGATTGAGGAGAAGAATGTTGCCGTCGTTCGCCGGACCATCCGCGGACACAGCGATGCTCAACGGGGACTTGCGGAGATGCGTGCCGTTCTGAAAGACAGCGCGGTCGGCCCCGGAATCTGCCTGATTCTTGGGCGGACGGACGGTGGTGAATTGGACGTCGAGTTGGCGGTTCCCATCGACTCGGGAGTCGTTGCCCCCCCATTCGAGGTTCGAGCCTTGCCGGCAATCGCCATGTTTTCGGCGGTTCATCAAGGACCGTACCAGGATGGGGGTGACGGGGAACCGGTCCGAACGACGGCGCAAGAACTGTCGCGTTTCATTGCGGAGCATGCCCTTCTTGCCGGAGACGACCCCGTTCGTTACGTCTATCTTGAAGGACCGGAGACGCACGGCAACGATGCGGCGAATTATCTGACAGAGATTCAGTTTCCCGACCATCTTCCGGCGTGGCTCAACGGGCTCCAAGCAGGGTTGAGCGATTGTCTGGGGGAGGACCTTGCACGCGAGATCATGGAAGGCAGCGCCGACCTTGCCGAGAAGTCGAATGCAACGGCTGTTCGCAGCTGGATGAGCGGAGCATTGGATCGTCTCGACACTGCGATTCCGGATGAGCAGACACGGGCCTGTGTTCTCAACCATTGCGCTCATCACTACCCACGGATAGAGCTTGATCGGATGCGCGCCGTGTACGAAGAGATCGGCGATTTGAGCGCGTTCATCGATCGATTGGCGGCCGACAAGGCGTTGTTCCCGGCGCGGATCTGGGTCGAATCGTACGATGGACAACCGGCAGCGTACATCGAGCGATGCATCCCTCCCTGGCAGCGCGAGGCCTACGAAAAGGCGGAGGATCCGAAGATGAAGCGCTACTATGCTTGTTTCTGTCCTGTGGCGCGCGAAGCGATCCGGCGGGATGAGCCGCTCTCCGCCTCGTTCTGTAACTGCTCAGGCGGATGGTTTGTTCAAATGTGGGAAGCGATCCTTGATCGGCGCTTGCGCGTCGATGTGGTCGATTCGGTTCTCGAAGGAAACGAGCGGTGTGTCTTCCGCGTCCATCTGCCGCAGGAACTGATCGACTGACACCAAACTCGGTGCCGGCCACGTGCGATCCGTGGACTGCCGGCGCGAGGAAGACCTGCTGTCGAGAGCCGTCGGCTCTCACTCAAGTTTTGGCCATGCGAGAAACCGTCTCAGTGATCTTCCCAGAGCATCTCCGTGGCATTTGGTCGGGAAGGAAGGACGGCGGTCGCGCCGTACGCGGGGAGCACGACCGCCGTGGTGATAAGAACCTACGCGCCGAGAAGCGCCATCCGCATCAACTTAGGCGGCAGTGAGCCACAGGCAAGAATCGCATCATGGATCTCGCGCAGGCTCGCTTCCGGCCGCGAGGCCTTGTATTCCTCGATCAGCTTGACGAGTTCGAGCTTCCCCATCAGGTACGATTGCGGCTGGGTCGGCATCTGGGTGTAGCGCCGGACCTCCGCAAGGGCATTGGTTCGCTCAAGTTGGCAGCGCTCGACGAGGAAGGCGACGCCTTCTTCCACCGTCATCTCGCCTGCATGCAGGCTGCCGTCGAGGATGATCCGCGCGGCGCGCCAGCGTTGGTCCTTCAGGCGTCCCAGGCGTTGGATCGGCTCTGCGATGTACCCAAGCGTCTCCATGAGTTCTTCGCAGTAGAACGCCCATCCTTCGGCGAACAGCGTGGACAGGAATGTTCCCAGTCGTCGCGGCAACGTAGGCGTTCGGTTGGCGTGACTGATCTGAAGATGGTGTCCTGGATAGGCTTCGTGGAGTGCCGTGATCGGGAGCTTGGCGTACGTGTGTCCTCGCAGCTTTTGCTCCTGTTCCTCGGGAGAGGCTCCCGGGTTGACCGGGGTCACGATGAATGTGCCGGCTTGAGACTCTTCGAAAACTCCCGCCGACATGTAGGCGGCGTACGGAAGGACCGGCCTCAGGAACGCCGGAGTCTCGATGACCTGCATGCTTTCGTTTTCGGGAACAGTGACGACATCGTGATCGATGATAAACTGCCGCGCGGCGTTCATCGCATCGCGGTAGGCATCAAGCAGCCCTTCGGCCGTTGGGTGGTCGCTCTTCGCCTCTTCGATGATCTCGTAGACCGACTTGTTGGGATCGATCTCCTTGGCGATCTCCGCCATCTGATGCTCGGTTGATTCGAACTGCCGCCACCCTTCGGCGAGCATCTCACGAGCGTTGTAGTCGACCAGATGGTCTTCGCGAAGGATGGTGTTAAACAAGTCTTCGCCGACCGCGAAGTCGCCATCGGCGTGAGGAAGGACATCTTGACGGAGAAAGGCGATGAATGCTGTTGCAGCCGCCGCCGCACCCTTGCCCGCCTCCGCGACCTCATCAAGGATCGCCGGTGCTTCCCCGGCAGCCACCTGGGGAAGAAGGCCCGCGAACAAACCGGGAGCTGATCCGGCCTGCTCGATCGCCAGTTCCGCCCAGACACGCGGAACCTCCGCAGCGACGAGGTTCGCCTTGGCTTCGGAGAGGAGCCGGGGAACGGCTCGCATTCGCGCGGCGGCGCTTCGAAGGCGATCCTCGATCGGCGCGAAGTCCTTCATGATCAGCATGAAGACGCTTTGTGAGATCTCGTCCACGTAGACACCGGGATTTCTTTCGTGGATCCGGGTCTCCGCAAATGCTCTCAGCTGTTGCTTCGCAAGCTGGACAAGAAGGATGCGGTCAATCTTCTCGTCAATCGACCAGCCGGCCACATCCATGGCTTCGAGGGTCGCCAACCCCGTCTCAAAGAGCTGTCTTTGCCTGATGAGTCCGGATTTCGAGAAGTCCGCGAGGCAATCATCGAATCGGTGATCGCCGGAGTATGTGGCCAGGGACGGCGCTTCCTCGAGCAATCTTGCGATCCATGCGCCGGACCAAGTGTAGAATGCTTCTGCTGAACCCATGGGGCCTCCTTCTAAGCCGAAGAGGGTTTCCTTCGTCAAACTTCCCGCGGCGGTTTCGTCCGCTTCTGTAGGTCTCACACACGCACGTCTAGGTTCATCATCGATTTGGTTCACCCCCAATGCCTGGAATCAAAGGGAGTGAGGTATACTCACAAGGTCCAGTTGAGTCGAAACGGCAAACCCGGCGAAAGCCGGAGGCGCAAAGTCACGGGTCTAAGGGAGGTCTCTATGATCGCCGGACTGCCGAAACTAAGGTTCTTTGTTGTGGGTTTCCTCTTCCTGATGGTCTCGTTTGTCGCTCTCGGGCAAGAGATTCAAACCCCCTCCAGCGTACTGGAGGAGGTCATCGAAATCGTCTGGTCCAACCCCGTGGTCTCTTCCGAGCAAGCGGCAACTCTCTCGGAGCAGATCCTCACGGTCGTCAACGCGGAGGTCGCCACTCCCGAGGAAATCCTCGCCATGCTCGAAGATCAGTTGGGGTGGTCCCAGATCAGCGATCCGGAACAACTGGCGATCGCGATCGAAGCCCTGGACCAGGTCTTCCTCGGTTTGGTCGGAGGGGAGATTGCAGTTGGAGAGGGAGCCCTTGCACTGACCGACGCTTGGATCGATCTCACCACCCCCGACGGTGTGATTCGTGCCATCGAAAGTGCGGCGGTTCGCGCCTTTGGAGAGGACATCCCCGAGGGTCTGACCTTGGAAGCGAGTCAACTGATCGCTGACGGCGTCCCGCCGGGAATCGTCCTCCGCGTAACCAAGGCCGCTCTCAGAGACGGAGAAGATCCGCTCGAAGCGCTCGCTGCGCTTGAAAGCGCAAGCGAAGACGAATCTTGGGGACAAGCGGCCAACGAAGTGACAGGTCAAGGGCAGAACAAGTATCAAGAGGAAGAAACCGAACAGAACGCCAACGAGAATCAGACCGCGCCCGACGAGCCTGAGAGCGAGCAGGAACGGAATGACAACGCCCATGGTCAGAACCCCGGAAATGGCAGCGGATCGAACGGGGCCTCCGGCTCGGGTTCCGGCTCGAGCAATGGGAACGGCAAGAAAGACTGACCCCTGACTTTCCTGCTTGTCCGTTCCTGCTTGGCCAGAGAAAACGCTGCACCAAGACCAAGAAGATCCATTGGCTTGGTGCAGTGTTCTTCATTCGGTTCGTCTCGATCGGATCTAGAACGGGTTCTCCTGAGCGCTCTCGCTCAACTGCCCGTCAGCGACCAGAAACGCACGAATTCCGTTCAGAATGCCCGTCGCAACCTGCCGTTGATACGTGTCGTCCAGAAGAAGCGCCCGTTCCTCGGCATTGGTGAGATAGCCGACTTCAACTGAGACGGAGGGAACGGTCAACCGATGCAGGTAGGATTCCTGGGATCGCACGCCGCGGTCTCTTACGGCGGTTTCTGCCACAAGGTGCTCCTGAATCGCTCGAGCAAGTGCCCAGCTCGGATCATCGGGTGTGCGTGTGTCATCCACCCAGACTTCCATCCCGTACACGCTTGCATCGCTGAAGGCATTGACGTGGATGGAGACGTAGAGCGAGGCATTCCCTTCCTCGGCCATCGCGACACGATCCACGTTGGCCACGGCGATATCGAGCCATCGCGTAAGGATGGCGTCCAGTTCGGGGTCGGCCTCGATCAACGCTTCGATGTGTGCCACGATCGCGGCGTTGATGTCCTTCTCGTAGATCTCTCCGAAGACGGCTCCAGGGTCCGCCCCCCCGTGCCCCGCGTCAATCGCTACGATCACGGGAGGAATCGTAGCGATCTCTTCCGGCGAGCGAAATACGCCGGCGATCGCAAGACAAACGACGACGACAATGGCCACAAGCGCCAATCCCATTAACCACCAAGTGCTTTTCTTCATGGATCAAGACTACCCGAAGGGTGCCGTCGAGGTCGAACGGGACTCTGCCTGGGGCTGCCGGGGCATTGGAGTCTGACAAGGACCGGCGGCGGATTCTGTCATTTCGGGATGTGTTGCAGCCGCCTTGTTTGGGCTAGACGACGAACTGCATCGAGTGACCGTCTCTGCTGCGGGTAGAAGGGGACGCAGCATGACAACGATCGATGGCGATTCGGAGTCGGCGCACCGCGGCATGGATTGACTCTTCGGATTGAGCGGCAAACGTCAGTCGAATCGAGTGTTCGCCGCCTTGATCGGGCTGGAAGAGACCGCCGTGCAGGAAGGAGACACCGCACGAAACCGCGTGACGCAGAAGATCTCTCGAGTCGATTCCGTCCGGAAGCTGAGCCCAAATGAAGAACCCTCCACGAGGCACGACATACTCCAGATCGGGACAGAAACGCTGCAGGTCGGCGACCATCTGTCGGCAGCGCTCGGCGTACTTCGGGCGCACGGAGCGAAGATGACGATCGAGAAGGCCTTTTCGGTGGAACGCATACAAAGACGCTTGCGCAGGACCGTTGACGAATAGGTCGAAGAGGTTGCGCAGAGCCCCCAGTCGCTTGACGACGGGTTGAGGGACGGCGATCCACCCGACACGCAGTCCAGGAAACAGGACCTTGGAGAAGGTCGACACATAGATCACAAGTTCGTGATCATCCAGTTCATACAACGTTGGCGGGGGCTCGGTGTCGAACCAGATCGAACGGTACGCATCGTCTTCCACGATCGGGATGCGATGAGCCGCGGCGAGCGACAACAGACGATGCCGCTTGTCGATCGGGAGCGTTCCTCCCGAGGGATTCTGATGGGTCGGAACGACATAGATGAACTTTGGGCGCGTGGTGTTCAGCAAATCCTCCAAGACGTCCAGATCGATTCCCACATGAGATGTGGGGACGCCGATCACGCGAGCTCCGGCTTGGGAGAATGCCTTGAGGGCGCCGGGGTAGGTCGGAGCTTCAACCAGAACAAGATCGCCGGGATTAACCATTGCCTGTGCCACGAGATGGATCCCTTGAGTGGAGCCGGCAGTCACCAAGACGTTGTCGGTGCTGCTGCCAATGGTCTCGGCCAACAGGCTGCGAAGTGGCGGATACCCATCCACCGGGCACCACTGCAAGATCTGTGAGCCATTGTCCCGCAGCACTTGAGCGACAATATCCTGGTACAGCTCAATCGGAAAGAACTCCGTCGCCGGGAGTCCGCCGGCGAGAGAGATGCAATCGGGCCGAGAAATCAGCTGAAACAGGTCGCCGTACTCTCGATCGGGCATGGAAGCGGACGATGCAAGGATTGCGTCCCAGTTGAGCGTCGAAAACGGTTCAGACGGAACGCCGCGCACGTGGGTTCCTCGTCCGACTTCGCCTTCGATCCAACCTTCTCTTGCCAGTGACTCATAGGCGCGGACGATGGTGCTCCTTCCGACACCCAATTCCGCTGCGAGAGCTCGCGTTGTCGGCAGCCGCTCCCCGGCTTGGAGTTCCCCCTGAGCGATCCGATCACGGAAGTCTCGGACGATTTGAGCCTGTCGCGACAGCGCCATGAAACCACCTCACAATTGGGTGCATCCAAAGCAGAATTGTCGGCCATTTCTGCCCGAAATGCAACCTTCATCATGATATTGGATGATACCAATTTGGCAAACGGGGGATATTAAGGGCTTGTTGTCGGTATTCGATAGCGAGTGGAGGCAGATCACTTGTCGCGATCTGATCGCACGGGCGAAAGCCTGACGCATACGGTAGGGTACGCCCCGATTCCGATCCGGGGGCATGAGTTGCGGTTTCACCGGGACGCTCGCGGCGTCTCGATTCCGCTATCCGATGAAGGCGTAGCTTCCAACCACATGGGACTTTCTTGACACAATCCGTTTGCTGGCAGCATGCACCGGGTGTTGGGTTTCTTGTGGTTGCGAAATCACGTCGCGCTGGATAGCGTTTTGCCGAAGCATCCAACCAGCGATCCACGCCGCCATCGCGACGTTGAAGGAGCGAGAGATGACACTTTCAGATGGGTCCAAACGGCCGGATGTATGGGATGTGTTGATCGTCGGCGGGGGTCCTGCAGGCGCGTCCGCGGCGCTCTATGCTGCACGGTCGAAGCTGATGACGTTGGTTGTCGACAAGGGGATTGCCAGCGGCGCGTTGGGGATGGCACAGCGCATCTCCAACTATCCCGGCGTGAATGAGGAGCTTCCGGGAGAAGAGCTGATCGGTCGGATGCGCGAGCAAGCGCGTGCGGTTGGCGCACGCTTTGAGCAGGACAAAGTGATCGCTGTTTCCTTGGACGGAAACGGCGACACGAAGAGAGTTCGCGGTACACGGGGAGCATACGAGGCTCGATCGCTGATTCTTGCGACTGGTGCGCTTGGGCGTTCTCATACGGTTCCCGGCGAAGAGCGTTTGTTGGGGCGAGGGGTCTCTTACTGCGCCACCTGCGATGGATTCTTCTTCACCGATCGAGATGTCGTCGTTGCCGGAAACAGCGAGGAGGCGGCGGAAGAAGCACTGTTCCTGACGCGTTATGCAGCACATGTCTTCCTGTTGTCGCCCACACCGGAGCTTCGAGTGCCGGATGTGCTTCAACGCCGTGTGCGAGAAAACCCGGCCATCGAGCTTCGAAGCGAACACCGGTTGTTGGAGGTTGTCGGCGACAACGATGTCGCGGCGGTTCGCGTCGCGGCGCCGGAGGGCGAGATGGAGCAGCCTGTGGCTGGCGTGTTCATCTACGCGCAAGGGAACCGCCCCGTCACCGACTATCTCACCGGGCAGCTGGAAACGACGGATTCCGGGTGCCTGTCAGTCGACGAGTTCTTTCAGACGAACATTCCGGGGGTATTCGCCGCTGGCGATGTGCTCTGCAAGCACTTCAAACAGATTGTGATCGCCTCGGCCGAGGGAGCGATGGCGGCGATGGCAGCCGAACGGTTTCTTTCCGGGCGGGAAACGCTTCGCCCCGATTGGGCCAAGTAGCACGATCCAATCAGCGATCGAGGATCGGTCGCGAAGGGTTCCGATCGCCGCGGCTAGTTCTCGGCGAGAACAATCTCCTCGTATTCCCTTTCGAGGAGAAGCTTATGTCGCCGTTCTTCATCGGCCAGTGCGTTGAACACAGCTTGCGCCGGACCGCCGAACGTCATGAGGCGTGTGTACAGAGCGACGGAGCCCTCCTCTCGCTTCATGGCGAGAGCCAACGCTTGCTGCAGCGTCATGTCAGGGCTTGCCGGTGCCTCGACAAGAATCTCGGCAAGACCCAGGTCGAAGACGGGTTCCGTCGTCGCCGGTAGCTGATCGACGGAAACCGACCGCAGCATGTCTTCGTGACCCCGCTCGGCTTGGGCAAGCTCGGTGAACAGGATCCTGATCGCCGGCGAGCGCACCTTTTCCGACCACGCCAAGTAGAAGGCTTGTGCCTCGCGCTCTTTGGCCATCGCGAAATCAAGGGCTTTACGAATCTGATCGCGCATGCTTCTCCTCTCCCAGGATGTTGGCTTCTGGCACGATCGTATCCGACTCGTCACTCCGGCCCAAGCGGCGCTTTGTCTCCGCGATCGGCAGCCGCCTGGGTGAGAGCATGATCGTCGACAAGTTCTCGATAGTAGGAAACCGCCGTGGGAAACTCATCGAAAGCACGCCTGCCGGCTGCGGATACGCCGTAGACTCCGCGTCCCACGCGTTCAAACCAGCCATAGTAGTCGCGGTACAGAATCGCGTGGGTTTTCGATCCGGTGTTGTGCTGTTGTTGCAGTTGCGATGCGGAAAGGGGGCCGAATCGATCGAGAACGACGGCGATCTGGATCGCGTTCTCACGATACGCGGTGACGCGCTTCCGGCGCGTGCTTCCCCCGGTATTGCGGGTGGCGGTGCGCCCGACCATTTCTTCGAGAACTGCCGCTCTCTGTTGGCTCGACTTCCTCATCCGGTAGGGCTTGGGGGGATGCACCTCCTCGACGCGCCCCGGGGACGGAGTGGGGTACACGAGGAGAAGTCCCAGTTCGAGCCGGCGCAGCAGACGTTTGATCCCCCGCCAACGACGACGGGAGCGACGAGGGATCGGTCCGGGTACGGCGACGTAGACGAGATCTGCGAACCGCTGGCGAGCCGTCGCTTGGGCCAGAAGCTCCAGCGTGATACGGGTCTTGAGTTCAACCACAACCAGCTTGCCGCCGGCGTAGCCCACGACATCGCAATCCGCGACCTCGGCCCGAACTGTATGGCCGCTGGCTTCGAGAAACGAACGAACCGGGGCGAACAGATCGGTCTCACGGAGTGGAGTGGCTGGCGTCACCGACGGCCTCCTTGTCTTCCCTAGCGAACGACAAGCCACGTGCCGAGGAGCAGAACGCCGAATCCCAGCCCTCGCGCCGGTGTCAGCGCGTTCACGTCGACCCCGAGCCAGCCAAAATGGTCGATGATCGCCCCGACGACAAGCTGTCCGGCTACCATCAGCGTGACTGCGGACGTTACACCGATTCGCGGTACGGTATACGCTACCGCGGCAATAATCCCGACACCGACGAACCCGGCGAGGAATGCGTACCAGGGCACGTCACGCCATGCCGAAAAACTCCCGCCGCCAAACAGCAGCAGGATCAATCCGGCGAGCAGCGTGCCAGCGAGATGGGTAACAAACGCACTCCCCAAGAGACCGAACCGGTTTCCGAGCAGCGATGCGAGCGGATTCTGCAATCCAATCAGAGCGCCAGCTCCGAGTCCAACCAGCAATACGACAATCAGCGTAGACATGCCTCCCCCGTCTTATCACCTCGGCGATCCGCTGCCGATGCGCCTTTGAAGCATGCTCAGCGTACGGCACGTGGAGGACGATGTCCATGCTCCGCCGCGGCGGTCGTGGCTCCTCTCGATACGAGTCCTTGGGGGAGGCCGCTTCCGCCTTAGCGGAACGGATGACCGAGACCAAACGCGAAGTGTCGAACATCGCATACCGGAGAGAATCCGATTTGGCGGTAGATCCGGTTGGACGTCGGATTGGCGAGATCCGTATACAACACGCAACGCGTGAATTCCTGAGACAGTAGATGTTCGCACAGGGCTGTGACGCAGGCCGAAGCGTACCCGTTTCCTCGAGCCTGCGGCGGTGTGAACACTCTGCTGATCGAAGCGGTGCTTTGCGCGGAGCGAACATGAACCACCATCGAAACAGGCTTCCCGTTGTCCCAGAAGAAGATGGAGCCCTCGCGCAGGTGGCGTGTGGCAAGGCGTTCGAAATCCGGCAGGGGGTCCTCGGGAACGGCCTCATCATGAAACTGTCGCATCCAGCGAATGATGACCGCGCGATCCGCTTCTTTCTTGCCGTCTC
>RXOA01000088.1 GCA_003979035.1 Candidatus Bipolaricaulota bacterium | reverse complement strand
TCTCGGGATCCCGCCGGGGACCACGAAGATCATGCCGATCGTCGAGACGGCCAAGGGCGTCCTCCATGTCGAGGAAATCGCGGCATCCGATCCGCGGGTCGTGGTGATCGTGTTCGGCGCCGAAGATTTCACCCGTGATGTCGGATCGACGCGAACGCGCGAAAGCCTCCTGTTCGCCCGATCGCAGCTGGTGACGGCGGCAAGGAGCGCGGGGATCCAAGCGTCGGACACCGTGTATGCGGACGTTGACAATAGCGACGGCCTTCTTGAAGAGACGAGACATGCGCGTGAGCTGGGGTTTGACGGCAAGGGAGCGATCAACCCGCGGCAGATCGGTGTCATCCATGTGGGATTTGCGCCGACCGCGGCAGAGATCGAATCTGCTCGAAGGGTGGTTGAGGTTGCTGAAGAGGCGGAGTCGAACGGGATCGGCGCGATTGCGATCGGAGGGAAGATGATCGATCTTCCGGTGCTTGAGCGGGCACGACGGACGCTTGACCTCGCCCGGCGCATGTCCGCCGGAACGGGGAGGGTGTCATGAAAAACGTACTCGGACGTGAGATACCCGACACCCGTCCCGGGGGCAGGGGCGGAATCGAGGTGGCGACAAAGCCGTTTGCCGGAGCGTTTGCGTCTACGCCGCAGGGAGCAAAGGCGACGCGGCCGCAGAAGACAATCGGGCGCAGTGACGAGAAGGTCCTTCCATCGCTGGAAGCGGCGATCGAAGCAACCGGGCTTTGCGATGGGATGACGATCAGCTTTCACCATTCGTTCCGGGAAGGTGACCGGTTGATCAACCTGGTGCTCGATGCGTGCGCGCGGAACGGGATCAAGGATCTGCGCCTGGCGCCGACGGCGCTGTTTTCGGTGCACGCTCCGGTGGTGGAGCACATCCGAAACGGCGTCGTCAGCCGGATCGAAGGTTCGATGAACGGGCCGGTAGGAGCGTTTGTCAGCCAAGGCGGGGCGCTTCGCGACCCGGCGGTTCTCCGTTCGCACGGCGGCCGGTGGCGGGCGATCGAGGCCGGCGACGTGCACATTGACGTCGCGTTCATCGCCGCACCGCAGGCGGACCGCTACGGCAACGCTTGCGGGATGCGCGGCAAGACCCCGTGCGGGACGATCGCCTTCTCCAGCGTCGATGCGCAGTACGCGGACAAGTCCGTGGTCGTTACCAACGACCTCGCGCCGTATCCGGTGCACCCGTTCGAGATTCAGCAGGGGTGGACGGACTACGTGGTCGTGGTTGACGAAATCGGCGATCCGGAGAGCATCGCTTCGGGGACGCTGCGTTTGACGAAGTCTCCGACCCGGCTCCACATCGCCCGATTGGCGGCCGATGCCGTAATTGCGTCGGGGATGCTGAAGGACGGGTTCAGCTTCCAGGGTGGTGCGGGCGGCATCTCGCTTGCGGCGACAAAATATGTCGGTGATGCGATGCGGGAAGCGGGGATTGTCGGCGACTTCGCGATGGGCGGCGCAACGACGATGTTGGTCGACATGCTGCACGAAGGGCTTGTGCGGGCAATCCTCGACGGGCAGTCGTTCGATCTGGACGCGATCGCGTCCCTTCGTGACGACCCGGCGCATCTGATCATGGATCCGGGTTTCTACGCCAACTACGACTCCCGCGGTTGCGCGACTTATCTGCTGGATGTGGCGTTCCTCGGGGCCACCGAAGTGGACCTCGCGTTCAACGTCAACGTCAACACGCACTCCGACGGACAGTTGCTGCACGGCATCGGCGGGCATCAGGACGTTGCCGCGGGGGCGGCGATCACCATGATCACCATACCCACGTTGCGGGGACGACTTCCGGTGATTGTGGACAACGTGACCACGGTGACGACGCCGGGTGAGGCGATCGATGTGATCGTCACCGAGCGCGGGGTGGCGGTCAATCCGGCGCGGGAGGACCTGCGCGACCGGTTCGTATCGGCAGGGCTTCCGGTGAAGACGTTGGAGGAAATCAAGGCGGAGGCGGACCGGTTCATTCAGCCTCCTCGGCGTCCGTTGTTCGGTGATGACGTGATTGCACTGATCGAGTGGCGTGATGGTACGGTCATCGATGCGGTAAGGAGGGTGGAAGGATGGCAGTAGGAGGAAGGCTTCGGGAGATCCTTCCCGAGATTGAGTGGATCAGCGACGAAACCCTTCGTCGGCAGGTCATCGACACGTTGGTCGATGGGCTTGATCAGGGTGGATGGACTCCGGATGACCTCGAACGGATGCCGTTCACGCTGGCCAAGAAATCGACGCTGAACTTCGCGCAGCATGTCCGTAGCGTGACCACCGTCTGCGCGCGGGTGGCGGAGACATTCGACACGATCTACCACGGTGTCGATCTGGCGCTTCACAAGGACGTGCTGCTTGCCGGCGCTCTCCTCCATGATGTGGGGAAGCTCGTCGAAATGGAGGAAGCGGACGATGGAACGTTCCGCAAGACGCATGACGGCAAGCTGGTCCGGCATCCGTTCTCCGGGCTGGCGTTGGCGACGAAGCACGGCCTACCGGCGGAGGTGCTCCATATCATTGGGACGCACTCCAAGGAAGGCGATCCGTACAAGCGGACGCCGGAAGCGGTGATCCTTCACTACGCCGACTTCATGAACTTCGATCCGATCGAGGGGTGATTCCCGTGGGGATGACGTTCGCGCAGAAAGTGCTCGCCGACAAGGCGGGGCTGGATCGTGTCGATGTCGGGCAGATCGTCGAGATCGAACCGGACATCTGCTTGTCGCACGACAACACAGCGGCGATCGCGAAAACGTTCGCCAAGATCGGGGTGAAGCGGGTCAAGAACCCCGAGCGGTTCGTGGTCGTACTTGATCATACGGTGCCGGCGTCGATCGAGAAGTACGCCCAAAGTCACAAAGAAATCCGGGCGTTTGTCGCCGAGCAAGGGATTCACCGCTTCTTTGATGCCGGGGTGGGGATCTGTCATCAAGTGCTTCCCGAGAAGGGGTTTGCCCTTCCCGGCCGGCTGATCCTCGGTTCGGACTCCCACACCACCACATACGGGGCGTTCGGCGCATTCGCCGCCGGCGTCGGTCGATCGGAGATGGCGGTGCTCTACGCAACATCGAAGATCTGGCTGAAGACACCGGCGACGTTCCGCATCGTCGTCGACGGACGGCTTGCCGAACCGGTGACGGCCAAGGACCTGATCCTGAAGATCATCGGCGACATCGGCGCCGATGGGGCGCTGTACCGCTCTGTGGAGTACGCCGGCGACGCGGTCGACGCGATGAGCCTCGCGTCGCGAATGGTCCTTTCCAACATGGCGATCGAGATGGGCGCCAAGAACGGCTACTGCGCCCCCGATGCGAAGACGTTCTCCTTCCTCGAACAGCGCGCGGAGACGGACTACGTTCCGGTGTTTCCCGATCCGGATGCCGATTACGAACAGACACTGCACTTCGATGCGTCAGCGCTCGGTCCGCAGGTCGCCAAGCCGCACACCGTCGACCACGTGAGCCCGGTGGAGACGGTGGCGGGAACACCGGTGCAACAGGCACTCCTCGGTACGTGTACCAACGGTCGGATGGAAGACTTGCGGCTCGCGGCGAAGATCCTCGAAGGCCGCAAGATAGCCGCGGGTGTGCGGTTGCTGGTGCTGCCGGCGTCGCAGGAAATCTTGCTCGACGCCCTGCGGGAAGGATTGATCGATACGTTCGTCAAAGCGGGGGCGATGCTGCTCAATCCGGGCTGCGGCCCGTGCCTTGGCGCGCATCAAGGCGTGCTCGCGCCGGGAGAGGCGTGCATCTCCACTGCCAACCGCAACTTCAAAGGCCGGATGGGGTCGCCGGATGCCGAGATCTACCTGGGCTCGCCGGCCACTGTGGCCGCCTCGGCGGTCACAGGCGTGATCACCGATCCGCGGGAGTTCTTCTAGGAGGAACGATGAGCAAGGGACGCGTTTGGAAGTACGGCGACGACGTCAACACCGACGTCATCTTCCCCGGGAAGTACACCTACCAGCCGATGGAGCCGGCGGAGATGGCCGAACATGCCTTGGAGGACCTGGATCCCGGCTTCGCAGGAAGTGTCAAGCCCGGTGATATCATTGTCGCCGGCAAGAACTTCGGCTGCGGCTCGTCGCGCGAGCAGGCGGCGACCTGCCTCAAGGCGGCGGGTGTCGCCGCGATCGTCGCCCCGTCGTTCTCGCGGATCTTCTTTCGCAACGCCATCAACAGCGGGCTGCCGGTGATCGAACTCGCCCAAGGGACCGACAAGATCGAAACCGGCGACGAGGTCGAGATCAACTTCGAAGCAGGCACCCTGCGACACAAGGACAGCGAGTACCGGTTCCCGGCGCTGCCGCCGGAAGTGCTCGCCATCCTCGAAGACGGCGGCCTGATCCCGCACGTGAAGAAAGTCCTCGGCACCGGGTAGACGCCAGACTGACACTACGAAGACGAAACCCAAGGTCCCTCGAATCCGAGGGGCCTTCTCTTCTCGCACCTTCTTCAAGCCAGTTTCTCTCACCAAGCCGCCAAGAGCGCCAAGGACTTCCTCTGACTAAGGACAGGAGGTCACTGGGTTTCTTTGCGATCTCTGTGTCTTTGCGAGAGGCGATTGCTGTGGGGTCGTTTCTCACGCCAAGCCGCCAAGAGCGCCAAGAACCTCCAAATGCCTGACACTAGGGTTCTCTGCGAGAGGTGATTTCTGAGAGATCGCTTGCCTTGCCAATAGAGGTGAGGTCAGAGCTCTGCCGTTAGCCGGTGCTTGATGCGGCCTTTGCGGATGCCTATGCTCGTAAGCATGGGCGTGAAACGACTGATGGCTGTGCTGGCAGTTCTCTTCTTCGTCTCCCTCTCGGCTGGTGCGGTGGAGATCCTGTCCGTCGACTGGAACGCTGGTTTGGGTGTGATGGTTGTCGAGCTGGATGCGTTCCCCGCCTGGGGCGGGTGGCGGATGTGGGTGGATGGCGTCGAGGTCCCGATGGAGGGCGGCGACGGGCAGCCGGTCGTCCGGCCGAGCGCCCCTCTCGATCAGCATCCCAGCGGCCTATTCATTGCGACCACCCCCTGGGTGTCGCCGCTTCCGGCAGGGGCGATGCCGTGCACAGGTACGCTGCAATTCGAGATCCCCGGAGTCGGACTGACCCCGGCAGCGGCCTACGACCTGACTGGGCTGATGTGCAGCGGCGCGAGCGCCTTGCAGAGTGGCGGAGCTTCCGGCGGTGTCGGGGGGACGATCCGGCAGGACACCGTGTGGAGCGGCGATGTTTGGGTGACGAGCTTTGTCTTCGTGCCGGCGGGGGTCACGCTGACGATCGAGCCGGGCACCACTGTCCGCTTCAAGCACTACCGCGGCTACACCGATCCCGGCGCCCGGCTGAGCATGAGGGTGGAGGGGACACTGAAGGCTGTCGGCACGGCGAGCGATCCCATCTGGTTCACGTCCGACGCCCCCGATCCGATGAACGGCGATTGGGGGATGCTCCGCCTCGTGAACGCGTCGAGTGCGTCGGAGATCCGCTTTGCCATCCTGGAGTTCGCTCAGCAGGGACTCAATCTGTGGAATTCCAGCCCGGCGCTGTCGGATCTGATCGTCCGTTGGAACAACTGGGAGGGGATCTACTTCGAGTCCTACTGCCGGCCGACGCTGGAACGGGCGCGCATCTATCAAAACGGTTACAACGGGATCGCCATGGAGCAGTTCAACGACGTGACGATCCGCGACTGCTACATCGCCGAATCGGGCACGCACGGCATTCACGTCGACGCCTCGACGGCGACGATCGACGGCTGCATCGTCGAGGCAAACGCTGCTGCGGGCCTGTCCGTCGACGATCACGGAACCCTGGTCGTCAACGGGTGTTTGGTTGCGGAGAACGAAACCGGAATCCAGTGCGGCGAAGGAGCCAACACGCTCCGGATCGATGCCGGGACCGTCCTTGGAGGAAATCACACCGACATGCCCAGCTGTCCCGAAACCGTGACCTGGCTACCTGGCGGAATGCCCGCGCCAAGCTCGATCGCCTTCCCGATGCCCGACGTTCGGCCGTACGAACTCGGCTACACACCGGGCGACCGGCAACTCGATCGCTTCCAGTACGTGTATCCCGACAGCGATGCCACCCGAACCGTGGTGAACAAGATCGGAGACGGCTTAGGGCTGACGTGGAGCGTCACCTGGGACGGCTCGGCGATCTGGACCGCAACCTTGTGGGGGGACGTGTATCGCCTGGATCCCGCAACCGGAGCCGTCCTCACCCACTGGACGTTCCCTGGCCCACAAGCGTGGGGCATGACCTACGATGGCGAGCACCTGTGGATCAACGATTTCGCCGAGAAGAAGGTCTACCAGATGACGACCAGCGGCACCGTGCTCGGGAGCTTCACCATCCCCGATCCCACCGGCGGGGCCAAGGGAATCGCCTGGGACGGGCAGGCGCTGTGCATCATGGGTTGGACCAGCTCCACCATCTACCGGGTCGACCGGCAGGGAAACCTACTGAACACGATTGCGCTTCAGGGCGGGGGTGGCGGATTGGCATGGGACGGCGAAGCGTTTTGGGTGCCCGGAGGCCGCGGTATCGAGCGCGTCTCCGCCACCGGTCAGTCGCTCGGCTCGATCTACGCTTGCAGCGAAGGCACATGGGACCTGACTTGGGACGGGCAGTACCTGTGGGCGACCCAGCGCACCAATGAGAACTGGTTCGATGACAAGCTTTATCAGATCCGGATCGGCACTCTGCAGTAGACACAAGATGGGAGAGGGTGTCGTTCGGATCGGCGCGGCAACAGTCCAAACACAGGATCAAATCGTGTCGATGGGAGAAATCCGTGAGCTTGGCCTGGTTGAAGCATGCGGCAGGCAGGTAGGATGAGCCGTACGTTTCGAAACGGAGCCAGAAGATGGAGATGAGATGGCGTCAGCTTTCGAAGAACTGGATTATCAGGAGACCCCGCTCGGACCGATCAGTCTTCGGCGTCGGGCGGATCTCATGGTCGAAGGGCAAGTCATCTACGAGATGAAGCTTGGCGACGAGTTCTTGATGTCGAGCCTGTTCACCGCCGCCGAGATCGAGCTTGCGCGGCTCGGGCTGGCCGCGCTGGGCGGCACCGACCTCGACATCGTGGTCGGCGGCTTGGGTCTTGGGTATACGGCGGCCGCGGTGCTCAACAACACGTCCGTTCGGTCGCTGCTGGTGATTGAGGTGATGGCGCCTGTGATCGACTGGCATCGGCGGGGGCTCGTACCGCTGGGGAACAAGCTGACCTCGGACCCCCGCTGTACGCTCGTTCATGCCGACTTCTTTGAGTTGGCGTCATCCGGAGGTGGGTTCGATCGCGCCGCCCCACCCCGGCTTGCCCACGCGGTGTTGCTGGATATCGATCATTCCCCCCGTCAGTGGCTCGCCCCGGGAAACAGCGCCTTCTACTCCGTCGCGGGACTTCGGAAGTTGGCCGAGAAACTCCATCCGGGAGGTGTTTTCGGACTGTGGTCCAACGATCCGCCGGATGCGGAATTCACTCATCTGCTCGAACCGGTGTTTTGCTCTTCCGAGACGCATGTTGTGACCTTCGCCAACCGCTATTCCGGCGGGGAGTCGTCAGCCACAGTCTACGTGGCCAAGAAAGAGCAGGCTCAGCAGATCAAGTCCGCCCAGCAGGCCCGTTGCCAAGAGAAAAGGCCAATCCCTGACGATCTCACCCCCCGCCGAGATCAGCAAACTGACGGTCGATCCGCTCCTTGATCGCCGCGATCACCAGCGGATCATCATTCCACGCCCCAAGGTTGATCCTTTCAAACCCTTCGGGGACGGTCGCTTCGTGGACGAGTTCCGGAATGTCGACCTGGCTGTGGATCGACTCGGCACTGATCGCCGCCGCGAAGAACAGCAACCGCCTCGCTCCCAGTTCGATGAACTCCTCGATTTTCTCTGCCGGCTGCGGTTCCTTGAACTCCATCCACGCCAGTGCGAGAAGATCAGGGTTGTACCCGTCTTCCTCCAGCAGGCG